>DASUYI010000038.1:0-3624 GCA_036377475.1 Steroidobacteraceae bacterium
CGGCGCGCATGCACTGCAATGAGGTCCGAAACGATGCCGAAGGCCGGCAGCGCGACAATATAGACTTCCGGATGGCCGAAGAACCAGAACAGATGCTGGAACAGCACCGGGCTGCCGCCGCTGTAGTCGAGCTGCTGGCCCTTCGAGGTGATCGCCGGCATGAAGAAGCTCGTGCCGAGATGATTGTCGAGCGCCATCATGATCGCGCTGACGAGCAGTGCCGGGCATGCGAGCAGGGCCAGGATCGTGGCCATGAAGATGCCCCAGACCGACAGCGGCATGCGCATCAGCGTCATGCCGCGACACCGCGCCTGCAGCACGGTGACGACGTAGTTGAGGCCGCCCATCGTGAAGCCCACGATGAAGATGATCAGCGAGACCAGCATCAGCGTGATGCCCCAGTCCGCGCCCGGGGTGCCCTCGAGGATCGCCTGCGGCGGGTAGAGCGTCCAGCCGGCCCCGGTCGGCCCGCCGGGCACGAAGAAACTCGCGACCAGCACGAGCACTGCGAGCAGGTAGACCCAGTAACTGACCATGTTCAGGTACGGGAAGACCATGTCGCGCGCGCCGCACATCAGCGGGATCAGGTAGTTGCCGAAACCGCCGAGGAACAGCGCCGTCAGCAGGTAGATCACCATGATCATGCCGTGCATGCTGACGAACTGGTAATAGTTGCTCGGGTTGATGAAGTGGAACGTGTCGGGAAACCCGAGCTGCAGCCGCATCATGATCGACAGCGCGATCGCGACGACGCCGATGGCCATCGCGGTCGCCATGTACTGGATCGCGATGACCTTGTGGTCCTGGCTCCAGACGTACTTGGTGATGAAGGTCTGCGGGTCGTGCAGGTGCGCGTGCTGGTCTGCGATCGCGACGTATGACATTCAGGACCTCTCCGTGACCGGCATGGCTGCTGCGTTCAGCGCAAGGTGTTGAGGTAGGCGAGCAGGTCCGCGGTCGGTTCGCCGTCGGGCACGACGTTGCTCAGGCGCGCCATCTGCGAGCCGTGGAAGTCCTGCGGATGCCGGCCGCGATGGCCCTGGCGGAACTGGTTCAGCTGACGCGCGAGGTACCAGTCGCTGCGCCCGGCGAGCGGCGGCGCATTCGTCGACCACGACCCCTGCCCCCGGGCGCCGTGGCAATAGCCGCAGGTCGTGTAGCTGGAGGCGCCGGCCTCGGCGTCGCCACGGACGGTCGACGGCGTCGCGACGTCGGGCAGCGTCACGACATACGCCACGACGTTCTCGAGCGTGGCCGCGTCGAGCGGCTGCGTGATCGCCGCCATCTGGCTGGCGATCGCGTCGGCGCCCGGCGAGCCGCCGCGCACGCCCTGCTTGAAGTTGTGGAGCTGACGCGAGAGATACCAGCCGGGCAGTCCGGCGAGTTTCGGCGCGTTCAGCGCCTGGTTGCCCTCGGCGTTCGCGCCGTGGCACGCCGCACAGACCGCGTATGCAGTCGCCCCGGCGACGGGATCTCCTGCCGGCCGCGCCTGGATCTGCGCGAACGTCTGCTGGCCCGCGAGCCACGTTGCGTAGGCGGCCGCGTCGTCGACGACGACGCGACCGCGCATCGCGAAGTGCCCGGTGCCGCACAGTTCCTCGCAGAGGATCTCGTACTGGCCCGCCTTGGTCGGCGTGAGCCACATGAAGGTGACCATGCCGGGAACGAGGTCCATCTTGACGCGGAACTCGGGGACCGTGAAATCGTGCAGGACGTCCTTCGACCGGAGCAGCATCTTGACCGGCCGGTCGAGCGGCAGGTGCAGCTCGGCGCCCGGGACCAGGACGTCGTCGCGGCCGCGCGGGTCGTTGGGATCCATGCCGAACGGGTTGGCGACGCTCATCAACGAGGCATCGACCGCGCCGAGCACGCCGTCGGCGCCCGGCAGCCGGAAGCTCCACGACCACTGCTGCCCGACGGCCTCGACCACGTCGGCGTCGTCGGGCACCGTCACGAACTTGGCCCAGACCGCGAGCCCCGGCGCCAGCATGGCGATCACGCCGACCGCCGTGAGCCCGATCAGCCACCACTCGAGCTTGCGGTACTCCGGCTCGTATTCGGCGCGTCGTTCCACGCCCTTGCGATGCCGGTAGCGCACGATCGCGTAGGCCATGAACAGGTTCACGCCGACGAAGACCGCGCCGGTGACCCAGAACGTGAGGTTGACGGTGTCGTCCATCGTCCCCCAGTTCGACGCGATCGGCGTGAACCACCAGGGGTTCAGGACGTGAAAGGCGACCGTCCCGATCACCAGCAGGACGAGCACGATAGCGATCACCATCGCGACTTACTCCTTCTGCAGGAGTCGACCGTCCGCGGCCGCGGCTATCGGTTCTCGCTTGGGCGAACTGAACGGGTTGACGAAATGCCGGTCGACGCCGACGAGCTCGGCTTCCGGATGACGCTCGCGCATCATGCGCGCGACCGACGCTTCCTGTTCCTTCAGCGTGTAGATCAGCATCAGGAACTTGCCGGCCTCGATGTCGTCGTGGAATTTCGCGAGCTTGCGGTTCTCGAGACCGATGCCGATCAGCCCGCCTTCCCAGGCGCCGAACAGCGTTGCGACCGCGACGAGCGCGATGTACACGAACGTCGGCACCTCGACGCCGAACGGGTCGAAGCGGTCGATCAGCCAGACGCCGAGCAGACCCACGCAGAACCCCACGCCGGCGCCGATGATGCCGTCGCGGACGACGTCGAGGGTCTCGAGGTAATTGCTCGAGTGGATGTGCTGCTTCTTGAGCCCGGCCTCGTCACGCGAAATGACGTGCAGGAAGAAGTCGCTGACGCCGACGGCGTGCAGGTCGTCCGAGATCCCGTGGGTGCTGTCAAGCGTCGGCGCCAGGTAATAAAGGCACTTCATAATCCCCCCGCTGCGTGTAGGCCCGGCCGTGAGCGATGCGATCTGGGCGGAACGTTCCTCGTCGAAGACCGGCTGCGGCTAGTCCTCGCCCCAGAACCAGGCGAGGGCGCCGAAGCTGAACAATGTAATCGCGATGATTGCGAACGGCAGGGCAGGCACCCATACCGGCACGTGGTCGAAAACCGGGGCCGTCTGTAGGAGGAGGCCGCCAAGAACGACGAGCGCGACGCCGATCGCCAGGCCGAGGGCGAGTTTCGATCCGCGCTGCCAGGCACGCAGCCACAACACCAAGCAACCCAGCAGCAGCAGCGTGATCAGGGATGCCCACATGACGCGGAAACTCTAGCAGAAATTTTCCGCCGTCAAGGGGCCGATGCGAATGCGTCGCATTTTTGCATCGCAGCGAAATCGGCCCGTCACAGGCGGCGTGCGACCGCGCAGGAAACGCATCCGTCAGCCGGGAAATGCGGGCGTTTCACCGTTTGCGTCGCGCGGCGTACGCGACGCCGAGTGCGAGCATCCCGAGCACGAACAACGCGGGAATGCCCGCCGCGAACATCGAGTAGTCGAACCGATAGCGGCGCGACGCGGGATCGTAGGTCGTGCAGTAGAGCCTGATTCGCTCGATCAGCCCCTCGAGCGACGACCGCGTGACGGGTCGACGCAGGATCACCTGCTTGAGCGGCTCGACCAGTTCCGGCGGCTGGAACGCTTCGCCGTAGACCTGCCGGACCACGACGCCCTCCGCGTCGAGGATCGTG
>DASUYI010000039.1:0-3239 GCA_036377475.1 Steroidobacteraceae bacterium
CTGACGCGCGCCGACGCTCGCTTCTTGCTTGTGGCGTGAACGGCTCGAGCGGCCGATGCGCCGGCCCTTGCAGGGGCTCGCCGTCGACCGAGAACTGCGAGCCGTGGCACGGGCAGTCCCAGCACCGCTCGAAGCCGTTCCAGCGCACGACGCAACCGACGTGCGTGCACGCCGCACTGAGGAGCCGCAGCTCGCCCTCGGGCGTCCGATATGCCGCGACCGCCTCGCCGTCGATCTTGGCGATCGCGCCGTAGCCCGGCGCGAGCCGGTCGACAGACGCGATCTCGCCCCCGCCCAGGTGGGCCGCCCAGTGGCGCGTCGCATCGAGGTTCTCGGAGAGGTATTCCTTGAGCCCGTGCAGCATCTTGCGCGACGGGTCGTAGAGCTTGCCCCAGGGATGCTCGCCGCCGTTGACCTGTTCGCGCAGCAGCAGGCTTGCGGCGACACCGGTCGTGAGCCCCTGGCCGCTGTCGCCGGTGACCAGCCAGACGCGCTCGTGCTGCGGACTGGGCCCGATGAACGGCACGTAATCGGCCGGCTCCATGACCTGTCCGGACCAGCGGTGAGTTAGTTCCCCCATGACGGGGAACAGTGCGCGCGCCCAGTTCTCGAGACGCGAGATTCGGTCCGCCTGGTCCGCTTGCTCGCCCGTCTTGTGGTCCTCGCCACCGACGAGGATCACGTCGTGCCCGGCGCCGGGTTGGATGCGCACGTAGTGATAACCCGGCTCGAGCGTGTCCCAGACCAGCACGTCGGGCACCGAGCCCGCGGGGATGGCGGCGGCAATCACGTAGGTTCGATACGGCGCCTGCTTGGTGTGGATCGGCACGCCGAGGTGAAACGGCGAATTGGTCGCGACGATCACGGCGCTCGCCGTGATGCTGCGTCCCTCGCCGCAACGTGCGACGACGGTTTCGCCCTGCTCGTCGAGCGAGTCGACCGCCGTGTGGCCATACACGTCGATGCCCCGCGTGCGCAGGACCGCAAGCAGACCATGGAGGTACTTGAGCGGGTGAAAGCGGGCCTGCCGTGGATAACGGATCGCCGGCCGGTTCGACCACGGCGCCGGTCCACGCTCCAGCCATTCGACATCCGGGAATCCCGCCTGCAGCGACGCCGGGAGTTCCTTGCGGAGCAGGTCGACGTCCTCTTCCCACGCGGGCACCAGATAGCCGTCCACGCGCGCAAAGTCGCAGTCGATGCCCTCCTCGCCGACGATCTCCTCGATCCGGTCGATCGCCGCACGCTGGCTTTCGTAATAACTGCGCGCGGCGTCGACGTCGCGCACCTTGATCAGTTCGACATTGTGGTCGTCGATCGCGCAGGTGAGGTGCGCGCTCGTGCGCGCGCTCATGCCGCGCGCCGGCCGGCCGCGGTCGACGACGGTGACCTTGCGGCCACGCAGGGCGAGTTCGTAGGCAGTCGAGAGACCCGCGATGCCCGCACCGATCACGAGCACGTCGGTCGTCGACGATCCGGCCAGGCTCGGCACGTCGATCGACGGCAGGTCCATCCAGGGCGATCGAGTCAGTTCGTCTTCGACATTCATGCGCAGTCACCTGGGCCCGCGACGCTCGGGACTCGCAGTGTGGAGTAATACAGAAGCGCGAGCTTAGGCAACCCGCCGGGGGTTCTTTGTCAGCGTGACCTGATAACGCTGCCGGTCAGGTTCCCCGTAGCGTCCCGTGCGCCGGAGCGCCACGCCTCAGCCCGATTGGGCCGAGGCGTCCGACTCGTCGAGCGGCAGCGAGAGGATGGCTTCGATCGCCCCGATGTCTGCCGGCTTCGTCAGGTGCAGGTCGAAGCCGGCCGCGGCTGCGCGGGCCTTGTCGTCGAGCTGGCCCCAACCCGTGAGCGCGATCAGGCGCGTGTGTCGCAGGGACGGTTGTTCCCGCAGCCGGCGCGCGACCTCGTAACCGTCGAGGCCAGGCATGCCGATGTCCAGCAACGCCACGTCCGGCCGGAACTCGCGGAACAGCGCAAGCGCGGCGTGACCCTCGTACGCGACCTCCACTTCGTGGCCCATCGCGCCGAGCAGCATCGCGAGCGAATCCGCCGCGTCCCGGTTGTCGTCCGCGACGAGCACGCGCCGCGGGGTGACTTCCTCGACGCGCCGCCGCGGCTCGCTGCCGGTGGCGGCGTGCGAGGCGCGCGGCAAGCGCAGCGTGAACGTGCTGCCGCGGCCCGGCCCTGCGCTCTCGGCGTCCAGCGTGCCGCCGTGCAACTCGGCGAGGCCGCGCGCCAGGGCCAGCCCGATGCCGAGACCGCCGTCCGACCGGTCGCGCCCGCTTTCGAGTTGCGCGAACATCTCGAAGATCCGTTCGAGGCCAGGTGGGGCGATGCCGATGCCGTTGTCGGTCACGCGGACGCTGACAGAGTCGGGTTCGACCACGGCCACGACGCAGATCTCGCCGCTCGAGTCCGTGTATTTCGCGGCGTTGGTGAGCAGGTTGGAGATGATCTGCGAGGCGCGCATCGGATCGACGTCCAGCGTCGGGTCCGGGTCCGGCAGGGTCACCGAGAGCCGATGCCGCTTCGACTCGACCAGCGGCCGGGCGGCCTCCACCGCCGCATCGATGACGCTCGCGAGCCCGACGAGTTCGCGCCGGAGTTCGATCTTGCCCTGCGTGATCCGGGCGACGTCCAGCAGGTCGTCGAGCAGGCCGGCCATGTGTTCGACCTGGCGCTGGATCACGCGGCGCGACCATCCGAGCTGCTCGTCCGTGAGTTTCGGGCTCGCGAGGATTCGCGCCGCGGTGCGGATCGGCGCGAGCGGATTGCGCAGTTCGTGCGAGAGCATCGCCAGGAACCGGTCCTTGCGACGATCGGCTTCGCGCAGGGCTTCCTCGGCTTCCTTGCGTTCGTGCACGTCGAAGACCGAACCGATGTAGCCGACGAACTCGCCACGCTCGTCGAAACGTGGCCGGCCCGCGTCCGTCGCCCAGCGGAACTCACCCGACTTCGTGTGCAGCCGGTAGTCGATCGAAAACGGCACGCGCCTGCGCGAGGCGCCCAGGTACACGTCGCGGACGCGCCGCCGGTCGTCCTCGTGCACCGCCTCGATCCAGCCCAGGCCCGCGCCTTCCGCTTCGGGCTGCCCGGTGTACTCCGACCAGCCGCGGCTCAGGAACGTGCAGAGGTGGTTCGCGTCGCTGATCCACAGCATCGCGGGCGCCGTGTTGGCCATGGCGCGGAAACGCTGCTCGCGTTCGTGCAACTGCTCCTGCGCGAGCTTGAGG
>DASUYI010000040.1:0-2218 GCA_036377475.1 Steroidobacteraceae bacterium
GGCGGTGAGTTCGTTGCACGCGTCGACGAAGTCCCGCTCGCGTCCCGGCTTGACGGTCATGCGTGAAATGAAAGTGATGCGCGACATGCGTTCTCCCGGTCTGTCGGGTCGATGGTAGCACTCGTCTTCGTCGGAAAGAAACAGTCAAGCCTGTTTCTTTTTTTTCTCGATGCGGTACATTGCGGCGGGTGTCGGCCGGCATCCTGCCCCGAGTGAACCTTGTCCGAAAGACCGTACCTGCCAGCATTCGCGCTGTCGGAGCTCGCACCGGGGGCAATGCGCTGCGTGACGCTCGAGGAGCAGCCGGTGCTGGTCGTGCACACGAAGGACGGCAAGGTGCATGCGTTGCACAACGTCTGCAGCCACGCCTACGCCAAGCTCGACGAAGGCCGCCTGCGCGGCACCCGCGTGATCTGTCCGCTGCACGGCGCAAGCTTCGACGTGCGCACGGGCGCCGTGCTCGGCGCGCCCGCCACCGTGCCGCTTGCGAGCTATCCGGTGCGCGTCGTCGACGGGCGCATCGAAGTCCAGGTCTGATCGTTCGCCACGAGGAGCCTGCCGCGTGAACTTCCAGCTGACCGACGAACAGCGCTCGCTGCAGGATGCCGCGCGCACTTACGCTCGCGCGAAGTTGCCCTTGGTCGCCCGCGAATGCGAAGAGACCGGGCACGCGCCCGACAAGTCGCTCGTGAAGGCTTTCGCGGAGATGGGCTTCCTCGGCATCAACGTGCCGGAGCGCTACGGCGGCCTCGGGCTCGGCAACGTCGAAGCCCTGCTCGTGCTCGAGGAGTTCGGCAAGGTGTCCTCGGCCGTCGCATTTCCAGTGTTCGAATCCTGCGTCGGTCCAGTCCGCGCGATCGAGCGCTTCGCCTCCGAATCGCTTCGGCAGCGCGTCGTGCCCGCGGTGTGCCGCGGCGAAATCCAGGTGGCGGTGTCGATGTCGGAACCTCAGGCCGGCTCGGCGCTCACCGACCTCACGACGCGCGCCGAACGCAAGGGCGACTCCGTGATCCTGAACGGCACCAAGCGCTGGTGCTCGGGCGGCGGCCACGCGGACGGCTACGTCGTGTATTGCCGGATGTCGGAGGACGAAGGCGCGCGAGGCATCGGCGCGGTCTACGTCGAAAAGGACACGCCCGGCGTCACGTTCGGTCGGCCCGAAAGTTTGATGGGGTTCCGTGGCGTGCCCTCCTCCGACATCTATTTCGACAACGCGACCGTTGCCGCCGACAACGTCGTCGTGCCGGCGGGCGGCTTCAAGAAGCTCATGGAAGCGTTCGACCTCGAGCGCTGCGGCAATGCCACGATGGGCCTCGCGCAGGCCTCGGGCGCACTCGAAGACGTGCTGGAGTACGTGCAGGAGCGCGAGCAGTTCGGCAAGCCGCTGGTCGAGTTCCAGGCCGTGCAGATCCGGCTCGCGGAGATGAAGATGCGGATCGAGGCGGCGCGCCTGCTGATTCACCGCGCGGCGTCGAACGCGCAGGACGGCTTGCCGAGCATCCTCGATTCCTCGGTGGCGAAATGCTTCGCCAACGAGATCGCGCGCGAAGTCTGTGGCCACGCCGTGCAGCTGATGGGCGGTTACGGGTATTCGCGCGAGTACCCCATGGAGCGCCGGCTGCGCGACGCCTGGGGCTGGGGCATCGCCGGAGGCGCCATCGACATCCAGAAGGTCAACATCGCGGGCGCGATGGTCGGTCGCCGCTTCGACCAGAGGCGCTGAACGCATGGGCGTGCTGAGCGGCGTGCGCGTGCTCGACTTCGGTCGCTACGTCGCCGGCCCGTACTGCGCGACGCTGCTCGGTTACCTCGGCGCCGAGGTCATTCGCGTCGAGCGGTGCGACGGCGGCGAGGACCGCTACATCGCGCCGATCACGGCCACGGGCGAAGGCGGCGTCTTCTTCCAGACGGCCTGCAACAAGAAATCGTTGACGCTCGATCCTTCGTCGCAGAAGGGACGCGAAGTCGTCGAGCGCCTCGTGCGCACCGCGGACGTCGTCGTCGCGAACCTGCCGCCGGCGGGCTTGCGTGCACTCGGCCTCGACTACGAGTCACTGCGCCGCGTTCGCGCCGACATTGTCCTGGTCACGCAGACCTCGTTCGGTGAATCGGGGCCGCTCGCCGACCGCGGCGGCTTCGACGGCGTGGGCCAGGCCATGTCCGGCGCGATGCTCATGACCGGCACGCCGGGGCAGCCGGTCAAGGCGGCGGCGCCGTA
>DASUYI010000041.1:0-6162 GCA_036377475.1 Steroidobacteraceae bacterium
GCAGCGGCGCTACGTCGCTCGTGGAAATTGCGGAGCGTCGGTCGCCACGCAATCCGGCAATCTGCCGGCATGGACAACCGGCTCGACCAGGGTCGCCTGAAGCGCGAATGGCACACGCTGCAGGCAATGGTGGAAATTTACTGCGAGGGGCATGCGCACGACCGGCCTGCGATCACCGGCCTTTGTACCGACTGTGCGGGGTTCCTGAACTATGCCGCGCGGCGTCTCGAGAAGTGTCCGTACGGTCCCGCGAAACCGACCTGCGCGAAGTGCCCGATTCACTGCTACAAGCCAACGCCGCGCGAACTCGCGCGGCAGGTCATGCGGTATGCCGGTCCGCGCATGATGCTGAGGCACCCGTGGCTCAGCCTGACGCACCTCGCGGACAAGGCGCGTCGCGTCGAACACCCGATGACGGTGCGGCGGCAGCAGCGCCGCGTGCCGTCCGCTCGCGAAGACTGATCTCGCCGCTCAGGCCGCCTGGTCGGCCGGTTGCTCGGTGTCGCCGTGCGCTTGCGCGTCGTCGAGCAGGAATCCGTTGCTCGGACGCCATTGCAGCTGCTCGCGCTTGCGGCGCAACGCCTCGGCGTCGACGTCGTCCACGAGCCGGGCACGCGGCGAGAGTTCGAGGCTGCGGTTACGGCCGATCCAGGTTAAGTTCATCTCTATTCTCTCCTTGTTGCCTTCGCTGCACGATCAACGTGCACGGCTCGTGCCAACGCGCCCGATCGTCCTCGTCCCGAGCGCCCGCGCGCCCATTCGGCCCGGCCCGACGGCCGCTGCGCTGCCGGTCGTAAAATCCCGCGACATGCGGTCGCGGTGCCGGCGTGGCTGTCGGAGCCCCAAACTGTGAGGTACGTCTCGATATTCGGTCGTTATTGAGCGCTTCGTCGCGTGACCGCAACATAAGACAGCACGCTTCGCTCGCGTCGTGCTGTCAGGTCTCCCGACATAGGCGGGCGCCTACGTCGACTGAAAACCCTCGAGTTTCGCGAACTCTTCGAGCGGCGCGCGTTCGGTGCGCAGCGTGTTGATCGGGTGCGTGGTGTCCGCATACCCGAGCGCCATGCCGGAAAACAACAACAGGTGGGGTGGTGCGCCCACGCATTCGCCGACGGTGGCGGGCACGAGCGACCAGATCTCCTGGGCGCAAGTGTGCAGCCCCCGTTCGCGCGCGAGCAGCATCACGGTCTGCATGTACATCCCGACGTCGGACCACTGCGGCGGACCGAGCGCGCGGTCGATGTAGAAAAAGAGCCCGACCGGCGCACCGTAGAACGCGTAGTTCTTCGTGAGCTGCAGCAGGCGAGCGGCCTTGTTCTCGCGCGCGATGTCGATCGTCGCGTAAAGGTCTTCGCCCGCCTTGAAGCGACGGCTGCGATAGGGCTCGCCGAGGCCCGGAGGATAGATGTCGTACTCGTTGGAGCCGTCGCCGCGAGGGTCGGCCATGACCTTCTGCCGGACCTTCGCGCGCAGTTCCGCGAGCGGAACACCGGCGAGCGCATAGACCCACCACGGCTGCAGGTTGCCGCCCGAAGGTGCGCGCCGAGCCGCGTCGAGGATGTCGCGCACTACGTCGCCCGCGACCGGCGCGTCGAGAAAGGCGCGACAGCTGATGCGGCTCGCGACGGCTTCACTCACGTTCACTTGGCTTCCTCCTCGCGGCGGGCGATTCTGCCAGAAGCGCAGCTGCGGGCGACGACTCCTTCGCGTTCAACGCGATCGCCGCGTGCGCGCGGGCCCGCACATACAAGGGCGGCGCTTTCCCGAGGCTGGATCGCGCGACCGCGCGCGCGGCATGCTGCCGCTCATCGCGCTCGTGCGCACGTACAAAGTTTGGCGACTCGATGGTTGGCTCGCCGGTCGGCCCGGCCCGTTCCTGCGCGACCTCGGCCTGCAGGCCGTCTGGACTGCGGATTGACCGCCTCGCGGGGCCTCCGGAATTTGGTTACCCTGCGCGCGCCGAGGCCGAGGTATGCATGCAGGACCTGAGACAGTACGTCGCCGACGTTCCCGACTTTCCCAAGCCGGGAATCCTCTTCCGCGACATCAGCCCGCTGCTGCGACGGCACTTCGGCGCGACGATCGAGGCACTCGATGCGCTGTTCGGCGAGGAGGAGTGGACGACGATCGACGCCGTCGCCGGCATCGAGTCGCGCGGCTTCATCCTCGCGGCCGCACTGGCCGAGCGCCGCGCCAAGGGATTCGTACCGATTCGCAAGAAAGGCAAGTTGCCGCCGCCGGTCGTCGACGTCGCCTACGACCTCGAGTACGGCACCGGCGTGCTGGAAATGCAGGCGGGCCAAGGGCGTTTGCTGCTCGTCGACGACGTGCTCGCCACGGGCGGCACGCTCGGCGCGTCGGTCCTGTTGAGCCGCCAGGCGGGTTTCGTCGTGCACGGCATCGGCGTGCTGATCGACATCGGCATCGCGCCGGGCTTCCGGGCCGAGGAGCACGTGCCCCGCACGGTGCTGCAGTATCCGTGACCGGCGGCGGGCGCGCGACGCGTCGATGAACGCCGTTGCCCCGGCGCCGCGCCGTGCGGCGATCGCCTTCATTTTCGTCACGGTCGTGCTCGACATGCTCGCGCTGGGCATGATCCTGCCGGTGCTGCCGCACCTGATCGAGGACTTCCTCGGTGGCGACATCGCCGGGGCCGCGAAGGTTTACGGCATCTTCGGCTCGGTCTGGGCCGTGATGCAGTTCGTCTCGATGCCGGTCATGGGCGGCCTGTCGGACCGGTTCGGGCGCAGGCCGGTCATCCTGCTCTCGAACCTGGGCCTCGGTCTCGACTACGTGCTGATGGCGCTCGCGCCGAACCTGCGCTGGCTCTTCGTGGGCCGCGTGATCTCGGGCATCACGGCGGCGAGCGTGAGCACCGCAATGGCGTACATCGCCGACGTGACGCCGCCGGAGAAACGGGCGAAAAGCTACGGCCTCGTCGGCATGGCTTTCGGCATCGGCTTCATCCTCGGGCCCGCGCTCGGCGGCGTGCTCGGCTCGATCGACCCGCGACTGCCGTTCTGGGCCGCCGCCATCGCCAGCCTCGCGAATGCCGCGTACGGCTTTTTCGTGCTGCCGGAGTCGTTGCCCGTCGAGCGCCGCCGCGCGTTCGAGTGGAAGCGCGCGAACCCGGTCGGCTCGCTCAAGTTCCTGCGCGCCCACCGCGAGATCACCGGACTCGCGGGCGCCGCCTTCCTGAGCAATGTCGCGCACGCCGTGCTGCCGGCCGTGTTCGTCCTCTACGCGGCGTATCGCTACGGCTGGGACGAAAAGACCGTCGGCCTGTCGCTCGCCGTCGTCGGCGCATCGTCGGCGGTCGTGCAGGGCGCGCTCGTCGGACCGCTCGTGCGCACGTTCGGCGAACGCAGGGTGTTGCTCGTGGGCCTGGCCGCCGGCGCGGTCGGGTTCGGGCTCTACGCGCTGGCGCCCACCGGCGTGCTGTTCCTCGCAGGCATTCCCGTCGTCGCGTTGTGGGGGCTCGCCGGCCCGACCGCGCAGGGCCTGATGACGCGTCACGTCGCGGCCAACGTGCAGGGCGAGTTGCAGGGCGCCATGGGCAGCCTGCAGGGCATCGCGACCATGATCGGCCCGGTCATGTTCGCGACGATTTTCGCGTGGTCGATCGGCGCGGGGCGCGACTGGCATTTTCCGGGCGCGGCGTACATCGTCGCGGCGCTGCTGCTCGCGACGTCCTCGCTGATCGTCGCGAGCGCGACGCGCGAGAGGGTGGAGTCTTGAGCCCCGGCTCGTTCGAGGTTCCCGCGGGGGCCGCTGGAATCGTCGACGAGAAGCGTGAACGGCTGGCTGGACGACCGCCCTTGCCGGAGACTCCCGCGGCCGCTGCGATCGAGTCGAGCTTGCGTTACGTCTGGGCGTGCAGTGCGTTCGTCGCCGACGCCTGTGTGCGCGACGCCGGGTTGCTGCCGTGGCTCGCGACCGACGGCCGGTTGCTCGAGGACCTCGAGGGCGACGCGTACCTGGCCGGCGTCGATGCGGCCACGGCCCCCGGCACCATGGACGACCCGAGCTTCATGGCCGCGCTGCGGGTGTTTCGACGCCGGCACCTCGTGCGCATCGCGTGGCGCGACCTCGCGAGCCAGGCCCCGATCGATTCGATCCTGCGCGAACTCTCCAGCCTCGCCGACGTGTGCATCTCGGCGGCGTGTCGTCACGCGACGGCCGTGCTCGGGCGGCGACACGGCATCCCGCGCGATGCGCGCGGTCGCGAGATCCCGTTGCTCGTGCTCGGCATGGGCAAGCTCGGTGGCGGCGAACTGAATTTCTCGTCCGACGTCGACCTGGTGTTCGCCTTCGCCGAGCACGGCGAGACGACGGGGCCGCGGCCGCTGGAGCACGAGGAATTCTTCACGCGCGTCGGCAAGCGCGTCGCACAGCTGATCGGCACGCCGACCGACGACGGCTTCGTCTATCGCGTCGACCTGCGGTTGCGCCCGTTCGGCGACTCCGGACCCGTCGCCGTCAGCTACGACGCGATCGAGGACTACCTGCAGCAGCACGGGCGCGACTGGGAACGCTACGCCTACGTCAAGGCGCGGCCGGTGTTCGGCGCGGAGGCCGGCTTCGAGGCGCTCTACCGCGACGTGCTGCGTCCGTTCGTGTACCGGCGATACCTCGATTTCGGCGTGTTCGAGTCGCTGCGCGCCATGAAGGACCTGATCGCGCGCGAGGTCCAACGCCGCGAGCTGCAGCAGAACGTCAAGCTCGGTCCGGGCGGCATCCGCGAGATCGAGTTCATCGTCCAGGCCTTCCAGCTGCTGCGCGGCGGCAGCAATCCACGACTGCAGACGCGGCGCCTGCTCGAAGCGTTGCCGTTGCTCGCCGGGCACAAACTGCTGCCGGCCGCGACCGTCACCGATCTGCAGGCCGCCTACCGCTTCCTGCGTCGGGTCGAGAACCGCCTGCAGGAATGGAACGACGAGCAGACGCACGAACTGCCGGAAGAGCCGCATGCAAGGGCACGCCTCGCGCTCGCGATGGGCGCGGCCGACTGGCCCTCGCTCGCGCGCGAGCTCGACGACCATCGGGAGCGCGTGAGCTCGCACTTCCGGCGCGCGGTGTTCGCACCGGCGCAGGACAACGGCTTCGACGCGCGCGCGGCGGAACTCGAGCACCTGCTCGACCCTGTGCTCGACGACACGCGCCGGCGCGAGATCCTTGCCACGCTCGGCGCGCCGGCGACGATCGTGGAGATGCTGCTGCGTGAACTGGCGCGGGTGCGCGACGGGGCCTATTACCGGCGCCTCGACGAAACCGGCCGCCGCCGCCTGCACACGCTGTTGCCCGGCCTGCTGCACGCGGTCGCGAGGTTGCCGAATGCCGAAGTCACGTTCGGTCGCGTGTTCGGCATTTTCGAGCGGATCGGCGGCCGCACCGTGTACCTCGCGTTGCTCAACGAGAATCCGCGGGCGCGCGAGCGATTGCTGGAGCTGTGCGCGCATTCGAAGTTCCTGTCCGACCAGATCGCCGCCTTTCCGTTGCTGCTCGACGAGTTGCTCGACGAGCGGCTGTTCGAGACCACCCCGACACGTGCGGAACTCGAGGCGGAACTGCGCGCGCGCATGGCCGGCACGCACGCCGACGATCCCGAGGAGCAGGTCGATGCGTTGCGGCAGTTCCAGCGCGCGGCGATGTTCCGGATTGCGGTGCCGGACCTGACGGGCCGGTTGCCGCTCATGAAGGTGAGCGACCGTCTCACGGACCTGGCCGAACTGCTCGTGCAGGAAGCGCTGGACGTCGCGTGGCAGCAGATCACCGCGCGTCACGGCGCGCCGATGTGCGGCACGTCCGATGCACGACTCGAGCCGGCCGGGATGATCGTCGTCGCCTACGGCAAGTTCGGCGGCTATGAGCTCGGCTACGGCTCGGACCTCGATCTCGTCTTTCTCCACGATTCCCTGGGCGACGAGCGCACGACGGGCCCGGTCGCCGTCGAGAACAGCGTCTTCTTCCTGCGGCTGGTGCAACGCACGGTGCACCTGCTCACGGTGCACTCCGCGGCCGGGCGGCTCTACGAGGTGGACACACGCCTGCGCCCCAGCGGCAAGGGTGGGCTGCTCGCGCAGAGCATCGCGGGCTTCGTGCAGTACCAGCGCGCCGATGCCTGGACGTGGGAGCACCAGGCGCTGCTGCGTGCGCGCG
>DASUYI010000042.1:0-5743 GCA_036377475.1 Steroidobacteraceae bacterium
GGTCGTTGCGGGGGCCGCGACTGCCGTGGCGGTCTCGTCGCTCATGGGCCTCCCTGGGTCGACGGCAGGAACGGTTCGGTCGGGGCGGGCAGCGGTGCGTTCAGCAGGTTGTTCCAGTCGCTGCGCTCGGTCATGTCGGCACGGGTGCCATCGTCGAGCACCTGGCGCCCACGACCGCCCTCCCAACCGCCGCCGGTTGCCTTGTACAAGGCGACGAGGCTTTGCGCGACGCCGCCACGGGTCGCCACCAGCCGCTCCTGCTGGCTGAACAGGGACCGTTGCGAGTCGAGCACGCGCTCGAAGTCGACGAGCCCTTCCTGGTACTGGATGGTCGCGATGTCGAGCGAACGCCGTGCGGCCTGCACCGCCTGCTCGAGGATTGCGACCTGGGCCTTGTTCTTGGCGAAGGCGACCGCGGCATCGTCGAGTTCCCGCGCCGCCCGCAGCACCGTGTCCTGGTAGACCTCGTGCAACTGCTGGAAGCGCGCGTCCTGCACGAGGATGTCGTTCCTGAGCCGGCCGTAGTCGAAGACGTTCCAGACGAGCGACGATCCCGCGGCCCAGTCCAGCGTCTGCGTCGACCAGGCCAGCGACGTGGACGAGAGACCGAGCGAGCCCACGAGCGCGATGGAAGGGTAGAGCTGCGCCTCGCTGACGCCAATCAGCGCCGACTGTGTCGCCAGCTGCATCTCGGCCGCACGCACGTCGGGACGACGTCGCAGCAGGCTGGCGGGCAGGTCGACCACGACTTCCAGCGCGGCCTCGGGAATGACCTCGCGACCGGTCGACATCTCGACCAGCGTTCCCGGCGGGCGACCGAGCAGCGTGCTGAGCGCGTTCTGCGCCTGGTGCAGGTCCAGTTCGAGCGCCGGTATGGTCGAGATCGTGCCGAGGTAGAGCGATCGCGCCTGCTGCACGTCGAGCTCCGATTCGTTGCCGCTCCGGAACAGTCGTTCGGTGATCTCGAGACTGCGCTGCTGCAAGGCGGCATTGTCGCGCGTGATTTTCAGCCGCAGCTCGACGGTGCGGATGATTGCATAGAGGTCCGCGGCCTGGGCGGCAACGAGCACCTGGACGTCGTCGTACTGGGCGATGCTCGCGAAGTACGCCGCGTCGGCCGCCTCGATCCCGCGACGGAACTTGCCCCAGAAGTCGAGTTCCCAGGCGATGTCGAAGCCGGTGCGGTACGAGGTGAGGTCGGAGTCATCGGCGTCGGAGACGACCTCGCCCGACTGCAGGACACTGGCACTCGCCTGTTGCAGCTGCGGGTACAGCGTACTGCCGGCCACCCCGAGCTGGGCGCGCGCTTCCATGATGCGCACGGCTGCGACCTTCACGCTCGGATTCGAGCGCTGGGCCTCGGCGACGATGCGATCGAGGACCGGGTCGCCGAACACCCGCCACCATTCCGCGGGCGGCGCCGGCGGAGGTGTTGCCGCGGGCGCCGCGGGTGCGGCCTCCGCGACGTCGAGCCAGGGGACTCTGGGACGTTCGAAGTCCGGCCCGACCACCGTGCACCCGCCGCCCGCGACCGCGCAAAGCAGCGCGGTGGCCAGCGCCCCACCCCGCATCGCCGACCGTGCAGCGCGCATCAGCCGACGACGGTCGTCCCGCCGGTGGCCGTAGCGTGACCAGCAGCGGTCGCGTCGGTCACGGCCGTCGGCACTGCCGGGGGCGGTGACACCCATTGCATGAAGATCTGGTAGCCGAGCGCGAGCAGCGTCGCACCCACGAACAGGCCGAGGATACCTGCGGTCGCCATCCCGCCCAGTGCGCCGAGCAGGATCACGGGCATGGGGGCGTCCACGCCGCGGCCCAGCATCAACGGCTTGAGGAAGTTGTCGGCGATGCCGCCGATACCCAGGATGACGGTATAGACGATCGCGGGAACGTTGGAGTAATCGCCGCTCGCCCAGATGTAGATGATCGCGGGGACGGTCACCAGCAGTGCCGGGATCTGCGCGATTCCCAGCACCAGTACGATGAGCGCGAGCACCCCGGCGAAAGGAACGCCGGCGACGAGCAGCGTCAGGCCGATGACGATGGCCTGGATCAGCGCGACGCCGATGACGCCCTGCGCCACGGCGCGGATCGTCGCGGTGCAGAGCTTCGCAAACTCGATGGCGCGCTCGCGCCCGACGATGCGCGCAAAAATCCGCTCGGCGCTGCGCGCGCCGGCCTCGCCGAACGCCATGACGATGCCGGCGATGATGAAGGCTGCCAGGAACAGGAGCACGCCGACGGCGATGCTCGCGACCATGCCGAGCGCGGACCTCGCGAGTTCGCCGATCTTCGGCTGCAGGTTCTTCACGAGCGCGGGCAGGTCCGTGTGGGCCTGGCTCCACGCTGCATGCAGTTTCTTGCCGACGATGGGCCAGGACTCGACGCCGGCCCGCGGCGGCGGAACCTGCAGCGTGTTGTTCTGCGCGCCGTGCACGAGCTCGCGGACAGAGTCGCCGAAGTGACTCATGAGCGCTGCGGTCGGCGCCACGATCACCACGGCTGCCAACAGCACGATCAGCGTGGCCGCGAGGCCTTGCCGGCCGCCGAGCCGGCGCGCCAGCCGCCGGTGCAGCGGATAAATGGCAACCGCGAGGATCAGCGCCCAGACCATCAGGGTCAGGAATGGCGCGAACACCTGAAAGCACAGGAAGACAAGGGCGAAGACCAGCGCGGCGCGGATCAGGACGTCGAGCAGACGGGATTCGATCGGGCGCTCGGGCTCACGCAGAGACTCGACGGGCACGTTCATGTCGTGATTACCTTCTCGGTGCCATCCCCACCGACGGTTTTACCCTGCACGTGTTGCAGCGTCCACCGGACGAGGAGGAGGGCCCCCGAGGTGCTCAGGTCGCCTCAGCCCGTCGCGGTCTCGCGGACCACCGCGCGATAACCGATGTCCCTGCGGTACTGCAGGCCTTCCCAGCAGATCGCGCCCACGAGCTCGTAGGCCTGCTTCTGCGCGAGCCGCACGGACGTGCCGAGACCGACCGCACAGAGCACGCGTCCGCCGGCCGTGACGACCTTGCCCGCGGCATCGAGGGCCGTGCCTGCGTGAAACACCTTGCCCGGCAGTTTCGCAGCCGCGTCGAGCCCGTGGATCTCGTCGCCCTTGCGCGCCGCGTCCGGATAGCCGCCGGCTGCCATCACCACGCCGACGGCGGCACGCGGGTCCCAGTCCACTTCGACGCCCGCGAGCCGGCCGTCCAGCCCAGCCTCGCACAGCGCCGTAAGATCGGAGCGCATGCGGCTCAGGATCGGCTGCGTCTCCGGGTCGCCGAAACGGCAGTTGAACTCGAGCACGTTCGGTGTGCCGTCGCTCGCGATCATCACGCCTGCGTAAAGAAAGCCGACGTACGGTGTGCCCTCGCGCGCAAGCGCGGCAACGGTCGGCAGCATGACCTCGCGCATGATCCGCCCGTGGATTTCGGGCGTGACGACGGGGGCGGGCGAATACGCGCCCATGCCGCCGGTGTTGGGGCCCTCGTCGCCGTCGCACAGGCGCTTGTGGTCCTGCGACGTGGCAAGCGGCAGCACGTGCGTCCCGTCGACCATCGCGATGAAGCTCGCCTCCTCGCCCTCGAGGAACGCCTCGACCACGACCTTGTCGCCGGCCTTGCCGAAGCGGCCCGCGAACATGTCGTGCGCGGTGCTCACGGCTTCGTCCTGCGTCGCGCAGATCACGACGCCCTTGCCCGCGGCGAGGCCGTCGGCCTTGACGACGAGCGGCGCGCGTTGCGCTCGCACCCAGGCTGCGTCGAAGTCCGCGCGGGTGAACGTGGCGTAGACCGCGGTCGGG
Organism: Steroidobacteraceae bacterium; assembly: GCA_036377475.1. Lineage (GTDB taxonomy): Bacteria > Pseudomonadota > Gammaproteobacteria > Steroidobacterales > Steroidobacteraceae > RPQJ01. The sequence continues at coordinate 3,800 of DASUYI010000042.1, forward strand.
ATGCCGTGACGCTGCAGGAAGTCCTTGGTGAAGGCCTTCGAACCCTCGAGCCGCGCTGCGAGCCTGCTCGGTCCGAAGCAGCGAAGTCCGGCTGCGCCGAACGTGTCGCACACGCCGAGCACGAGCGGTGCCTCGGGGCCGACGATCGTCAGGTCGATCCGTTCGCGTTGCGCGAATGCGAGCAGCGCTGGGACGTCGTCCGCCGCGATGTCGACGTTGGTCGTGTTCGGCTCGAGCCGCGTTCCCGCATTGCCCGGCGCGACGAACACCTGCGTGACGCGCGACGACTGCGCGACCTTCCACGCGAGGGCGTGCTCGCGACCGCCGGAACCGATGATGAGCACCTTCATGCGATGAGTCCGGTAGCAGGAAGGGGATAGGGGGTAGGGGATAGGGGTTAGTGTGAGATGCGGCAGTGCCGCGAGACGTGCGCGCGGCGCGCGCTCTTCACTATCCCCTAGCCCCTAGCCCCTAGCCCCTAATGGCGGAAGTGCCGCATGCCCGTGAACACCATCGCGATGCCGTGCTCGTCGGCGGCCGCCACGACCTCGGCGTCACGCTTCGAACCGCCGGGCTGGATCACGGCCTTGACGCCGTGCTCGGCCGCGGCGTCGAGGCCGTCGCGGAACGGGAAGAACGCGTCCGACGCCATCACCGAGCCGACCGGGTCGAGCCCTTCGTCGCGCGCCTTCATCGCCGCGATGCGCGTGCTGTAGACGCGGCTCATCTGGCCGGCGCCGATGCCGACGGTCATGCGCTCCTTGACGAAGATGATCGCGTTCGACTTGACGAACTTGCAGACCTGCCAGGCGAACATGAGGTCCTCGAGTTCCTGCGGCGCCGGCGCGCGCTTCGTGACGACCTCGAGCTCGGCGGGCTTGACCATGCCGAGATCGCGCGTCTGCATCAGCAGGCCGCCGTTGACGCTGCGCACCTCGTACCGGCTGTTGCTCGGCGCGAGCGGCCCGGTCACGAGCAGGCGCACGTTCTCCTTCTTCGCGCAGACCTCGCGGGCCTCGGCGTCGACCGCCGGCGCGACGATCACCTCGACGAACTGCCGTTCGACGATCGCCGCGGCCGTGTCGGCGTCGAGCGCGCGGTTGAACGCGATGATGCCGCCGAACGCCGACGTCGGGTCCGTGCGGTAGGCACGGTTGTAGGCCTCGCGGATCGACGCCGCGACCGCGACGCCGCACGGGTTGGCGTGCTTGACGATCACGCAGGCCGGCTCGTCGAACTGACGCACGCATTCGAGCGCGGTGTCGGCGTCGGCAAGATTGTTGAACGACAGGTCCTTGCCCTGCAGCTGCGATGCCGAGCCGACGCTCGCCCCCTGCGCGTCGGACGCCACGTAGAACGCGGCCTGTTGATGCGGATTTTCGCCGTAGCGTAAGTCGAGGCGCTTGCGGAACTGCATCGGCAGCAGGTCTGGAAAGACGCTCTGCGTCGCGCCGTTGCCGTTCGGACGGGACGCCTGCAACAGGTACGAGGCGACCATCGCGTCGTACTGGGCAGTGTGCGTGAACGCCTTGGTCGCGAGCCGCTGCCGGGTCGCCGCGCCGATGCCACCGCCGTTGTCGCGGTCCATCTCGGCGAGCACCGCGCCGTAATCGAGCGGGTCGACGACGATCGCAACGCGCTCGTGGTTCTTGGCCGAGGCGCGCACCATCGCGGGACCGCCGATGTCGATGTTTTCGACCGCGTCCTCGAACGTGCAGCCAGGCTTCGCGATCGTCGCGGCGAACGGATACAGGTTGACGACGACGAGGTCGATCGGCTCGATGCCGTGCTCCTTCATGACGGCATCGTCGAGCCCGCGCCTGCCGAGCAGGCCGCCGTGGATCTTCGGGTGCAGCGTCTTGACGCGACCGTCCATGATCTCGGGAAAGCCGGTCACGCTCGAGACGTCGACGGCGTCGATGCCGTCGGCACGGAGCATCTTCG
>DASUYI010000043.1:0-4261 GCA_036377475.1 Steroidobacteraceae bacterium
AGGTGCGGCACCCGACACGGTCGCGCTGCTGGGACTCGGGCTCGCGAGCTTCGGATTGACACGTCGCCGCAAGGCCGAGCCGGAACGGTTGGCGCCCAAGCACTGCTGACACATCGCGTTCACACGAGGGCGTTGGGGCACGATTCCGGCACCGATCTCGATAGCCCGTTTTCTCGGTGTCTTCCACCGGCAGATGTTGCGGGGGACTTTGCGGGAGTCCTCCCGCCGATTTCCAGTCGTGTACTCGGGCCCCGCCGGCCGCTACGATCCGATCGTCCCTAACTGCGGTCGTGAAACACAAATGATGAAATGGGTCCTGCTCGTCGCCGCGGTCGTCGCGGTCCTGTACTTCGTGCGCACGCGGCGGAACGGCCGCAAGTGAATTCGACGACGGCGGCCGAGCTAGCGCAACTCGTCCTCGACACCCTCGGATTCGAGGATCTGGCCGGACGGATGACACCAGTCCTCCCAGCGTCGCCCCAGTCCCAGGCGACGGTCCTCCGGTCGAAAGACGTCGACCAGCTCGAACGGCTCGGATCGACGACGCTGGCGGCCGCTGCGTCGCTCGATCGGGTCGTAAGGGGATTCGTTCGCGTGCAGGGACACTGGGGTGGCCGGATGTCGTCGGGTTCAGAGCATCTACGTTATGCAGCCGGCATCGGCAATCAATCAGGGTTTCCGTCGTCCCGTACCGGATGTGCGGCATTGTCGTCGTACGACGTTTCCTAGCAGCCGCGTCACGGCTCGCCCCACGGCGTTTTGCGGCGGCGTGCCAGATAGGAATGCCACAGCAGCCGCGCCGCGACCGCACGCCACGGGCGCCAGCGTCGTGCGTAGTTCGCCGCCACGACAATGGACGGCACCTCGCGCAGGCACCGCACTTCCGCGAGCGATTTGTGCAGGCCGAGGTCGCCCGGGGGCCAGATGTCCGGTCGGCGCAGGGCCATCAGCAGGTATACGCCGGCCGTCCAGGGTCCGATCCCGGGGACTTCGAGCAACGCCCGTTCGGCGTCGTCGTCGTCGAGCGCTGCGATGCGCCGGAGGTCGAGCTCGCCCGCGACGATGCGCTCGGCCAGTCCGTTGACATAACGCGCCTTCTGTCTCGTGAATCCGAGCCGCAACAGCCCGTCGACCCCAAGCGCGGCCACCGCCTCCGGCGTCACGGCGCCGGCCACCGCGATCCTGAGCCTGCCGAACAGCGCCGCGGCGGAGGCGAGCGACACCTGCTGTTCGAGAATGATCCAGACGAGGGTCGGAAAGCCACGCGGCCGGGAGAACAACGGCGGGGGGCCGTAGCGCTCGACGATGGCCGCCATGCGGCGGTCGCGCTGGACGAGTTCCTCGACACCCTGAAGCAGGGTGCCGCGAGTCAGGCCCGGAGGTGGCACGCGCGGAGGCTCGTGATTGTGAGGGTCCAGCGCATCGGCCATGGATCATAGCCAACCCGCCGGTGGCAATCAGTCCTCGGCGCGGGCCACGAGGTGGACCACGTCCGCCGGGTTGGTGATCCAGAAACCCTCGAATCCGGTGGGCAGCGTCTCCACGGCATCGCAACGCACCACTCGCTGCGATTCGAGCCGTGCGGCGGCTGCGGTGACGTCGTCTTCGATCACCTCCAGCCACACCTCGGCGCGGCTCAGGTGCTCGACGCGGTCGACCCACAAGACGCTCGGCCCGAACTCAAAGGCGACGGAGGCCGGTTCCCGGCTGCGCACCGGCAGCTTCAGCGTGCGCTCGTAGAACGCCACGGTGTCGTCCCACCGGTGGGGCGGGACTTTCATCGCGATGTTGCGTCCGCCGCGAAAGCTCATGGTCGCGGCACTTCAAGTGCCTTCGAATCGCACGACACGCGACGCATGGGGAACGGGACGCGCTTGACCGCGCCGCCGCGCGTGCCCTCGATCCACGCAGTCAACGTGCCGTCGTCGCCGAGCCGATAACCGACACGCTGCGGAAAATCGTGTGCCGCGTTCTCGAACACGACTTCGCGCTCGAGCAGGCGCAGCAGCCGAAATTCGGCGCTGGCCTGGCCGGACGGATGCGCGTGATAGACCAGCGTCCCGTCGGCGGCCGCGCGGATCACCACGAATTCGTGCTCGATCGTCCGGTCACCTCGAACCGTGCGACTCACGCCGAGCATCGTGCCGCCCGCCGGGACCGTCCAGTGCTCGCCTGAGCCGGCCTCGGCATCGGTGCGCGCCCAGCAGCCGGCGAGCCAGGCGAGCGAGTCGACGCTGTCGGCGGCCAGCGCCGAAGCGCCGGCCATCGAGGCACAGAGCACCCACGCCGCCCGGCAAGCGTTCATGTATCGGATTCCCGCTGTCGCGCTGCCGCTTCTGCCGCCTCGCGGTCCCGCGCGGGCAGCGCATCGCGTAACGCGTCGAACGTCTTCCACGCCGGCACGGGCGGCTCGTAATTCTCCCGCGGCGCGTACGTGGAGGGCTCGACCAGCGACATCCGATGCACGTAGCGCGGACAGTTCGGAAAAATGTGCGTGGCGCTGACGCGCACGACGAACACCGCGCCGGGAAACTCCGGGACGAGGGCGTCGTCCCGACGCAGGGTCGCGACGCCGTTCACGCGCAATCGCTTCGGCTGCGTGAAATCGATGAACAGCAGCGCGACGTTCGGGTTGACCTCGAGGTTGCCGAGCGAGCGGTACATGCCGTTGCCGTCATAATCGGGAAAGGCGAGCGTGCGTTCGTCGACGATGCGCACGAACCCGGGCAAGCCGCCCTTGTACGAGCAGTCGGGACGGCCTTCGGCGTCCGCGGTCGCAAGAAAGAACATTGGGCAGCGCTCGATGAACGCCCGGTCCTCCGCCGTGAACGACTGCCGGACCGTAACGCTCGCCAGCCGGTCCGCGAGCGCCCGCGTGTCCCGGGCATCCTGCAGGTGCCGCATGCCTTCGTGGTACAGGGGAGCCATCCGCGCCTCCTTCGCGTCCATTGCCGGCGACGACGCTGCCTCGCTGCACGCCGTGTCGCGCGGAACGGAGCGTGTCGCAGTCTAGGGCCTGTTCGCGGTCGTTGTCATGAGCTGCGGCGATCCATGGGAGTCCGCAGTGTCGACCGGCCCTAGTCCTGCATGCCCTGGTACAGAAGCCTCACGAGCAGCCGGACGCCGTCGTGCTCCTTCAGCTCGTGGTAGCGCGGTCCGGAACGTGGCCCGATGTCCCGGATGTCGTCCATGAGCTCCGGATGGAACTGGCAGGTAAACGAGCGCCGGATCCGGTGCGTCTCCCAGTCCTTGTAATAGATCGCCGTGGCGCCGACTTCCGTCCAGTGCTCAGGGTCGACCTGCGTCTGCCCGAGTATCTCGAGCGCATAGGGCAGGCACAGGAGCCAGGCCACCGGGCTCACCGCGACCTCGTAGCGGATCGGCACGATCGCGTCGTGCAGCAGCCGGTAGGCCCAGTTCACGAACAGCGCGGCTTCCTCGTTCACCTCGTCGCCGTGGAACATTTCGACGCGCACTTCGCGTTCGAGCGTCATCACGAAATCGATGACGCCTTCGAGCTCGTCGGCCACGAGCGCGTGCGCCTCGTGCAGTTCCCCGGGGACATGCACGTCGTCGTGGCGACGCGAGTAGCGCAGCAGCCGGCGCGTGCCGACCTCGACGGACTCGTTGCGCGACACGGCAAAGCCCGACGCGTGCCAGCCCGTCGCGCGCACCTCACCATGCTTGACCACCGGCAGTCGCTCCCCGACCTCACGTATCCTTTCGCCGGCACGCCGCAGCGCCGCGAGCGCGCGGCCGTGCGGGTCGAGCGGCAGGCGCGACAGGGCCTCGACGTCGCGCACTGCGCGCTTGAGCAGCCGCACGTGGGACGCTGCGGCAAGCTGATGGCCGAGACAGATGAAGATGCTCGGTCCGCTCGCCGATGAACGTCGCAGAAGCAACTGGTCTACCAGCAGCAGCAGGTCTTCGAGCCCGGCGCTGGCGCCTGCGAAACTGCTGGCGTCGTGCACGGACGGACAGCCGCCCTGGACGATCGTGGCGATGCCGGCGCTCAGCACGTTCGCGAGACGTTCGGGTTGCTCGATGCCACTCTGCCAGACCGGAAACAGGATCGTGTCGGCGTCGGCGACCTGCTGCAGCACGTAAGCGATGTTCTTCGACGCGCGCACGGGCTCGCCAAGCGAGTTGGTGCCGACGCTGACCCACGGCTCGACCACGGCGACGCTCTGCCGGTAGATCTCCGGCATCGTGAGCAGTACGCGCAGGTGCTCGGGGCTTTCGATGACTTTTTCGAGCGGGC
>DASUYI010000044.1:0-4257 GCA_036377475.1 Steroidobacteraceae bacterium
GGGCCACGGTCGCCAGCCCGCCGCGCGTCGGGTCGCGCATGAAACGCAGGCCCGGGAACTTCGCGAGTGCGAGCGTGATCGGCAGCACGCTCGCGGCGTCCGACTTGAGGTCGCCGCGCAACCCGAACTGCTCGCGCGCGAGCATGACGGCGATGCCGTGATCGCCGACCGGACCGCTGACCAGGATCGCATCGCCGGCTCGGATCTCGCGCACGCCGAGCCGGAGCGCAGGGTTGCGCACACCGATGCCGCTGGTGTTCAGGTAGATGCCGCCGCCTTCGCCTCGTCGCACGACCTTGGTGTCGCCGGCCGCGACGACCACGCCGATTTCGTTCGCGGCCGCGGCGAGGCCCGCGACGATGCGCTCGAGCACGGCGAACTCGAGTCCCTCCTCGAGCAGCACGCCGAGACTCAGGTATTTCGGCACCGCACCGGCCACGGCGAGGTCGTTGGTCGTGCCGTGCACCGCGAGCGAGCCGATGTTGCCGCCCGGAAACTCGATCGGCTGGACCGTGAAACTGTCGGTCGTGAACGCGAGCTCGCCCTGTGTGGCGTCCCACGGCAGCACCGCCGCGTCGCTCTCGGTGTCGAGCAGCGGATTGCCGAGGTGGCGCGCGAAGATCTCGTGGATCAGCTCGCGCATGTAGCGCCCGCCGTTGCCGTGGGCGAGCGAAACGTGTGTGTCCTGCATGTCTACCTGCTCGCTGCGGTCTCGCGCGGGACGACGTGACCGATCGCCCCGACGGGAATCCTTGCTTCCTCGTTCCAGGCGTCGAGCTCGGCGCGGATGTGTTCGCGCATCTGCTCGCGCACGTTGTTCACCGAGTTGAAGAACTCCGCCATCATCAGCACCCAGCAGTACATGCCGCGGCGCGTGAGCCGGATCGCATCGGCGTCGTGGCGCGTCGCTCCGATCGCGCGCATCGCGGCGAGCTCGGGCGCCATGCGGACCCAGAACGACCGGCCGTAGCGGCGCTCGACGTAGTCGCGCCTGAGCTCGCCGCCGAACAGCCGCACGAGGTAGTCGTAGCGCATCTGCGCCCTGCGCGAGACGGGGCGTCGCTGGGTGATGCCGCTCTGCCCGCCCTCGACGCGGCGACAATAGTGGTTCAGCGAAAAGGTCGTCGAGTAGTAGGCGCCGCCCACGTAGCTGAACGCGCCGCTGCCGACGCCGACGTAGTCGGCCTGGTCGATGATGTATTCGTCGAACATCCCCTGGTTGCGCGAGAAGCACCACGCCGAGGCGGCGTGGTACTCGGCGCCGAGCAGGCGCTCGACGATCCGCTCGTACATCGGATGGCGCAGCGCGGGGTCGTTGCGCCCCATGCTCTTCTCCATCTTGTGCCGGGCGGTCGGGGCCGTCATCAACGGGTAGAACGAGATCTGGTCGACGGCGAGCGCTTCCAGCACGTCGAGGTCGTGCTCGAGCATCGCCAGCGTCTGGCCGGGCAGGTTGAAGATCATGTCGACGTTGAGCGTCGGGAACAGCCCCTGCACCGCCGCGATGCGCTCGCGGATCAGGTCGCCGTGACCGTACTTTTCGCGGCGCTCCATGCCCGCGAGCAGTCCGTCGTCGAAGCTCTGCACGCCGACCGAAAGCCGCGTGACGCCCGCGTCGCGGTAGCCCGCCAGCGTCGAGCGGTCGAGGTGATTGGGATTGGTCTCGATCGAGACCGTGCGCACGGGCGAGAGCCGGCGAACGAGCTCGAGCGTCTGGATCAGCTCGTCGGGATTGACCGTGGGCGTGCCGCCGCCGACGTAGACGTCGCCGAAACGGAAGCCGGCATCGTGGTAGTGCTGGATCTCGAGCCGCAACGCCGAGAAGTAACGACGCGACTTCGCTTCATCGTACCGCACGCGGTGAAACGAGCAGAACGGGCACAGCACTTCGCAGAACGGCACGTGCACGTAGAGCTGGCACGGGAACGCCGGCGCCGCGGGCATGACTTCCGCGGCGTCGTCCTCGGTGAAGCGCATCGACGCCCGGTATTCGTGGCGCAGGACGGCGAGAAAGGGACGTTCGAACCAGAGCATGGGGCGGCAAGTCTAGACGTTTCGGCCGGCGAAGTCGGCGACCTGGCCATAGCTGAGACCGCCATCGTTGCAGGGGAGTTGTACGGGCATCAGTACGCGGAATCCACGCTCGGCGAGCGCGGCCGCGGCCCATTCGCCGAGCAGCCGGTTCTGGAACACCCCGCCCGTGAGCCCGACGGTTGCGCAGCCGTGCTGGGCGCGCAGCGTTTCCGCCGTCGTGACGATCGCGGCCGCGAGCGCTGCGTGCACCGCGCCTGCGCGTTCGGCCGGTGCGAGGTCCGCGTGGGTCACGAGCCACCGCACGAGCGGCGCCCAGTCCACGCGCAGCAGGCCCTGGTCGTCCAGCGCGAGCGGCAGGTCGGGATGCGGTACGGCCGGTCGACGCGCAATGGCTTCGAGCCACATCGGGCCCTGCCCCTCGAAACTCGTTTCGCCGACGCCGAGGATCAGCGAGGCGGCAGCGTCGAACACCCGCCCGGCGGCCGAGGACTGCGGCGCATTGAGCCGCTTCTCCCAGGCGCCGCGGACGATCGGGTCCGGCACCGGTACGGGACAGTCGATGCCGAGCTCCCAGCACAACGCGGCCGCGCTGCGCCAGGGCGCGCGCCCGGCCCGATCGCCACCGGGCAGGTGAAACGCGCGGAGGCTGGCGCGGCGCTGCCACCGGCCCGGTCGACCGACGAACGTCTCGCCACCCCAGAGCGTGCCGTCGCCGCCCAGGCCCACGCCGTCCCACGCGAAAACGATCGCCGGCTGCGCATGTGCGCCGTGCTCCTGCACGAGTGCGGACGCATGCGCGTGGTGATGCAGCACCGGATGCACGGGCAGGCCGCTCGCGCGCGCCCAGCGCGACGTCGCGTAGTCCGGGTGCGCATCGCACAGCACGGCCTCGGCGCGCACGTCGTACAGTCGCTGCAGGTCGGCGGCGACCTGCGCGAACACCAGTTCGCTGCGCAACGTGCCCATGTCGCCGATGTGCGGCGAGACGACGACGCGGCGATCCCAGGCCAGCGCGACCGTGTTCTTCAGGTGCGCACCCGCCGCGATCACGGGATGCGGCAAAGGCTCGGGCAACTCGAGCTCCAGCGGTGCGACGCCGCGTCCCAGGCGGATCGGCCGCGCGCGACCCGCGATCACGCGCACGACGGAATCGTCGGCCGGTCGCACGATCGGCCGGTCGTGATGCAGGAAGGCGTCCGCGACCCGCGCGAGACGCGTCGTGGCCTCGACGGCGTCGGTCAGCACCGGTTCGCCGCTCACGTTGCCCGACGTGGCGACGACCGGGCCGCCGAACGCGCTCAGCAGCAACTGGTGCAGCGGGCTGTAGGGCAGGAACACGCCCACCTCGCGCAGTCCGGGCGCGACGCCGGCGGCAAGGTCGCTCGACCCGCGCGCGCGCACCAGGACGATCGGTCGACTCGGATCGAGCAGGGCCGCACGTGCGGCGGGCTCCAGGTCGAACCTGCCGGTAACGCCCTCGAGTCCATCCGCGCCCTGCCAGGGAAACATGACCGCGAGCGGCTTGTCCGGCCGCCGCTTGCGCTCACGCAGTCGGGACACCGCGGCCTCGCGGCGCGCGTCGCAGAGCAGGTGATAGCCTCCGATCCCCTTGACCGCGAGCACCTCGCCTCGACGCAGCACGGCCACCGCCGCGGCGAGGGCGGCGGCATCGTCGCTCCCGGACGACGCGGCGCCGGCGCCGCCCACGAACTGCAGGTGCGGCCCGCACACGGGACACGCCACGGGTTCGGCGTGGAAGCGTCGGTCGAGCGGGTCCCCGTATTCGCGACGGCACGCCGGGCAGAGCTCGAACGTGCGCATCGTCGTGTTGGGACGGTCGTACGGCAGCGACTCGATCAGCGTGTAGCGAGGCCCGCACTGGGTGCAGTTGATGAACGCGTAGCCGTGGCGACGGTCCGTCGGGTCCTGCAACTCGCGCACGCAGTCCGGACAGCAGAAAAAATCCGGCGGCACCGAAATCCGTGGCGCAAGCGACGCCGTGCTCGTGGCGATGTCGAACCCGCGCTCCAAGGCGCCGGCGTACGGTGCCGATTCGACGAGCCTCGGTCGCGCGAGCGGCGGCGCTCGATCGACGATCTCGCGCTCGAAGCGGTCGAGCCGCGTCGATTCGCCGCACACCACCACCTCGACGTCGCCGCGGAGGTTGCGGACGAACCCTTCGAGCCCGAGTTCGGCCGCCAGCCGGTAGACGAACGGGCGGAA
>DASUYI010000045.1:0-4575 GCA_036377475.1 Steroidobacteraceae bacterium
GTCTGGAAGCGCAAGTACCGCGACGAGGAACTGGTCAGGCGGCTCAAGACCGACCCGCACAGCCCGGCGCAGTACCGCTGCAACGGCATCCTGCGCAACATGCCGGCGTTCGCACGGACGTTCGGGGTGAAGCCTGGCGACCAGATGTACCTGCCGCCGGAGCAGCAGGTCCGAATCTGGTAAGGTCACGGTCCTTGGCAGGAGTGCGTTTCGGCCAATAAGGAGATCATCCGATGCGTGCATTGCAGGGCCTGTTGCTGGCGGCGGCCGCGCTACTGTTGTCCGGCTGCGGTTACAACACGATCCAGGTGCAGGACGAGCAGACCAAGTCGGCCTGGTCGGAAGTGCTGAACCAGTACCAGCGCCGGGCGGACCTGATCCCGAACCTGGTCAACACGGTGAAGGGCTTCGCGGCGCAGGAGCAGGCCGTGCTGATCGGCGTGACCGAGGCGCGTGCGAAGGCGACCCAGGTCAAGGTCGACCCGTCGGACCCGGCCTCGCTGCAGCAGTTCCAGGCGGCGCAGGGCGAGCTCTCGAGCGCGCTCGCACGCCTGATGGTCGTCGTGGAGCGCTATCCCGAGCTCAAGTCAGACCAGAACTTCCGGGACCTGCAGGCGCAGCTCGAAGGGACCGAGAACCGCATCACCGTCGCACGCAACCGTTACATCCAGGCCGTGCAGGACTACAACGTCACGGTGCGCAAGTTCCCGGTCAACCTGACCGCGATGATCTTCGGCTACGACGTGAAGCCGAATTTCACGGTCGAGAACGAAGCCGAGATCTCGCGGCCGCCGACGGTCGAGTTCGGCGCGCCGGCGACGACCGCCCCCACGCCCGCGCCGGAGACGGCGCCGGCCACGGAGCCGGCGCCGGCGCCCGTGACCAACTGAGCCTCCCGCGCCGTGCAGCGATGCACGGCGCGGAGCCGCTGCATTGGCATTCCCGTCACTGACCCGAGGCCGCCGCCGACTCGCGCAGCCGTTCCTGTGCGGCGCGTGGCTCTGGCTCGTCGGCAGCCTGGCGCTGGCGCTCGCACAGGCGCCGGTCGACGTGCCACCGCTCACGGCGCCGGTCACCGACCTCACGCGCACGCTGACGCCGGACCAGGCGTCGGCACTCGAGGCGAAGTTGCGCGCGTTCGAGCAGACCCAGGGCAGCCAGGTGGCGGTGCTGATCGTGCCGACGACGCAACCCGACGAGATCGAGCAGTACTCGATCCGCGTCGTCGAGCAGTGGAAGCTCGGGCGCGGCAAGGTCGACGACGGCGCGTTGCTGCTGGTCGCGTTGAACGACCGGCGGGTCCGCATCGAGGTCGGCTACGGGCTCGAAGGCGCGCTGCCCGACGCGACCGCCAACCGGATCATCCAGCAGGACATCGTGCCGGCGTTCAAGCGTGGCGACTATTACGGCGGCATCTCGGTCGGCGTCGACCGCATCATGCGCGTGATCGAGGGTGAGCCGCTGCCCGAGCCCGAGATCAGCCCGCCCGCGGCCGACGTGCCGGGACTGTTCACGCTGCTGCCGCTGCTCTTCATCTTCGCGCTCGTCGGCGGCTCGGTCCTGCGGCGCATGTTCGGGCGCGTCGGCGGTGCGCTGGCGACCGGCGGCCTGGTCGGGTTCCTGACCTGGATGCTGATCGCGATCCTCGGCATCTCGATCGCCGCGGGCATCGTCGCCTTCGTGTTCTCGCTGCTCGGCGGTCTCGGCGGCGGCGGCGGTCGGGGCGGCTGGTACAGCAGCCGACACAGCCGCGGGTGGGGTCACCCGGGCGGCTTCGGTGGCGGCTGGGGTGGCGGCGGTGGCTTCGGCGGCGGCGGCTGGAGCGGCGGCGGGGGCGGCTTCGGCGGCGGTGGCGCCTCGGGCGGGTGGTGAGCACGATGGACTGGAAGCGGCTGTTCCGGCACACGGTCGCGCGACGCGGCAAGCTCCGCGACGCGTTCCCCATCGCGACGCTCGAGTCGATCGAGCGTGCGATCGCCGATTCCGAACTCAGGCACTCCGCCGAGATCCGGTTCGCCATCGAAGGCGCGCTCGAACCGGGGGAGGTCTGGCTCGGCAAGACGCCCCGTCAGCGCGCGCTGGAGGTCTTTGCGGCACTGGGGGTCTGGGACACCGAAGCGAACAACGGCATCCTGATCTACCTCCTGCTCGCAGACCGTGACGTGGAAATCGTTGCCGACCGCGGCTTCAACGGTAAAGTAAGCGCGGCGGAATGGTCCACGGTCTGCGACGCGATGGAGCGGGACCTTCGCGCAGGAGAGTACGAAGCGGCCGCGCTCGACGGAGTACGCGAAGCCAGCACGCTGCTGGCGCGCCACTTTCCGCCGGTGCCCGGCGGCCGCGACCAGGACGAATTGCCGAATCGGCCCGCCGTGCTCTGACGGCCAGTGGCCATGATTTTTCGACGGGGTGGGACGTGACGGGATCTTTCGAGCATCTGGGACGCCACGCGCGACGCGCGGCCGCACTGCTGGCGCTCGCTTCACTGGCCGGCTGCAGCATCTTCAAGGTCGAGCAGCCCACCGGGCCGGCCGAGCCCGCGAAGCCCCGCTACGCGCAACCGGTCGCGACGCACGCGTTCCCCTACGATCCCAAGGTCACCGGCGTGGTCGGCACGCTGCAGGCGACGGTCGCGGAAGAGGAGGACACGCTGTCCGACATCGCACGGCGCTTCAACCTCGGTTACGACGAAGTCGTCAACGCCAACCCGGGCGTCGATCCGTGGCTGCCCGGGCGCGGTACGCGCATCGTGCTGCCGACGCAGTTCATCCTGCCCGAGGCGCCGCACGAAGGCCTGGTCGTCAACCTCGCCGCGTTGCGTCTGTTCTATTTCCCGAAGCCCGAGAAAAAAGGCGATGCGCGGGTCGTGATGACCATGCCGATCGGCATCGGCATGGTCGGCTGGGCGACCCCGACCGGCACGACGAAGATCACCTCGAAGCGCAAGGATCCGTACTGGACGCCGCCCGCGTCGGTGCGCAAGGAACACGCCGCCGAGGGCGACATCCTGCCGCCGCGCGTGCCGCCGGGCCCCGACAACCCGCTCGGCGCATTCGCGATGAACCTCGGCTGGCCGAGTTACCTGATGCACGGCACGAACAAGCCTGCCGGCGTCGGCATGCGCGCGAGCCACGGCTGCATCCGCCTCTACCCCGAGGACGTCGCGACCATCTTCCCGATGCTGCCCGTCGGCACCAAGGTCACGGTCGTGAACCAGCCGACGCTCTACCGCGTGCAGGACGGACGACTCTACGTGCAGTCGTTCCCGCCGCACGAGGAACACCCGGAAGCCAAGGCGGCCCAGAAGGGCCTGCGCTTCACCAAGGCGCTGCAGACGAAGATGGCACAGCGCGCGTCGCAGGCCGGGATGCAGGTCGACTGGACGCTCGTCGAGCAAGTGGTCAACGCGGCGAATGGCATCGCCATGCCCGTGTCGCAGCCGGCGTTCGGTGTCGACGCATACCTCGCGTCGGCGCTGCTGGTCGAAAACACGATCCCCGACGGCGCCAACTGGGACGGCACCGACCGTCCGGTCCCGATCCGAAGCAATCCGATCACGCCGGCGCCGGTCGCGGCGGCCGACGGCCAGTAGGCGGTGCGCGGCCTGCCGGCAGGCTGGTACGTCGATCCCGCGCGCGGGCCGCTGGAGTTCTCGCACGTCTTCGGTCGCAGCTGGCAGTTCGTCTGTCACGCCGCCGACCTGCCCGCGCCGGGCACGGTCGCGCGACTCGATTGCGCCGGTCGATCCGCGTTCGTGCTGCGCACCCGCACGCTCGAGTTGCGTGCGTTTCGTAACGCCTGCAGTCACCGGGGTTCACGGCTCGTCGACGGCGATCCTGGCACCGGACTCGCCTTCTGCGTCGACGGCCGCGTGCGTTGTCCGTATCACGGCTGGGCCTACGACGAAGCCGGTCGACTCGAGTCGATTCCCGCCGGACAGCGCTTCGACGCGGCCGATCCGGAGTCGCTGTCGCTCGCGGCGTTGCCGGTCGCGCAGTGGCGCGGCCTGGTGTTCGTCGCGTTCGGGACGCCGGACAGGTCGCTCGAGGCATCGGTGGGCGAGGGCGCGACCGACTGGCCCGACGTTTCGTCGATGCGGCGCCTGGCCGAGCCGCGGTCGATCGACGTCGCGGCCGACTGGAAGCTCGCCTGCGAGCACGTGCTCGACACCGCGCACCTGCGCGTGACGAGGCCGGCGCCGAGGTCGCGACTCGTCGAGCCGTCGCAGTTCACGGTCGTATCACCCGACGCGCTGCGCGCGACCGGCACGCCCGTCGAGACGGCTCGAGCCTCCTGGCCGGCGCGAGCCTGGCTGCAGCTCGCAGGCGACACGGCCACGGCCGCCGACTTCCTGTTCCTCTGGCCGAACCTGCTGCTGTGCCTTGCCGGCGGCACGCTCACCGTGACGCAGGCGCTGCCGTCGCGCGCGGGCGCCTGCCGGGTGCGCGCGATGTGCTACGGCGGGTCCGATTCGACCCGCGATGCGCGGCGCCGGCGCTACCTGCACGAACGCGTGCTGCGGCGGGCGCTCAAGGACGATGCGCGCCTGCTCGAGCGCGTGCAGCACGGGCTCGG
>DASUYI010000046.1:0-8050 GCA_036377475.1 Steroidobacteraceae bacterium
ACGGCGGTTGACGATCTCGATCGCGCCGATCTCGATGATGCGGTGGCCGAGCTCGGGCTCGAGCCCGGTCGTTTCGGTGTCGAAGACGATCTGACGCATGGAGAAAAGTGTCTAGCGGTTGGTGTCTAGTGTCTAGTCGAACGCGCGTGGCGCGTGCCTTCTACTGAACACTGAACACCAGACACCAGACACTTTGCTCAGGCGACCGCGCCAGCCAGCGCATCGACGACCTGCCGCTGCTGCTCGTCCGTCAGGTACGGGTGCATCGGCAGGCTGATCACGCGGCGCGCGGCGCCCTCCGAATTCGGAAAGTCGCCTTCCTTGTGACCGAGGTGCTCGAACACCGGTTGCATGTGCAGCGACAGCGGATAGTGCACCGCGGTCGGTACACCGGATTGCTTCATCCGTGTCTCGACGATCTCGCGGTGCTCCACTTCGACGGTGTACTGCGCGAAGACGCAGGTGTTGTACGACTCGACCTCGGGCGCGTGCACCTTCGCCTGCGCGCCGCTGCCGAACTTGATCCGGATCAGCTCGGCGTAACGGTCGCCGAGTCTACGTCGCGCCGCGACTTCCTCCTCGAACGTCTCCAGCTTGGCCAGCAGGACCGCAGCCTGGATCGAATCGAGCCGACCCGTCAGCCCGAGCCGCGGGTGATGGTAACGACGGTCCTGTCCGTGAATCCGGATCTCACGCATGACGCGCGCCTGGTCATCGTCGTTCGTGAACAGCGCGCCACCGTCGCCGTAACAGCCGAGCGGCTTCGACGGGAAAAAGGAGGTTGCCCCGATCGTCGTGAGCCCTCCCGAGCGTTTGCCCTTGTACGTCGCGCCGAAACTCTGCGCGGCATCCTCGATGACCGGGACGCCTTGCGCGCGGGCGATCTCGTTGATCGCGTCGAGGTCCGGGCACTGACCGTACAGCGAGACCGGCATGATGGCCCTGGTCTGCGGCGTGATCGCGGCCTCGAGCTTCGCCGGGTCCATGTTGTAGCTGGCCCGGTCGATGTCGACGAACACCGGTTTCGCGCCGATCAAGGCGATCATCTCTGCCGTCGCGAAGAACGTGAACGGCACGGTGATGACTTCGTCGCCCGCGCCGATGTCGAGAGCCATCAGCGCGATCAGCAATGCGTCCGTGCCGCTCGCCACGCCGACGCAGTGCTTGACCCCGACGTACTCGGCGAGCCGCTGCTCGAGTTCCCCGACCTCCGGGCCCATGACGTATTGCCCATGCTCGAGGACCTTCGCGATGCGCGAGTCAATCGAGGGTTTGAGGCGGCGGTACTGGGTCTTGAGGTCGATGAAATCCATGGGGGGTGCTTCGTAGCGGCGACCGATCTTCGTAGTTTAAAGGGGATAGGGGATAGGGGTTAGGGGATAGTGCAGAACACCTTTCCCGCGGCGATGCGAAAGTCGTCCAATGCGCGGGGCAGGTTCCTCGCGCGATGCGCGTTCCTACTATCCCCTATCCCCTATCCCCTATCCCCTGACTTCTTACCAGCGAGCGAATTCCCTCGTTCGCGAGCTCGTCCGCTCGTTCGTTTCCCGGATCGCCCGCGTGGCCCTTGACCCAGTGCCAGTGCACCTCGTGCCGTCCGATCTGTTCCTCGAGTCGTTTCCAGAGGTCGTCATTCTTGACGGGCTTCTTGTCCGCGGTCTTCCAGCCGCGGCGTTTCCACTGCGGCAACCATTCCGTGATGCCGAGTCGAACGTATTGCGAGTCGGTGTAGAGCTGCACGCGGCAACGGCGCTTCAGTGCGGCAAGCGCCTCGATCGTCGCGATCAGTTCCATGCGGTTGTTCGTGGTCGGCGCTTCGCCGCCGTACAGTTCCTTCCGATGCTCGCCCGCGATCAGCAGCGCGCCCCAGCCGCCCGGCCCGGGGTTGCCCTTGCACGCTCCGTCCGTGTACACGATCACGTCGCCAGGCTGGACGCCCTGCATGCGCGCGACGGACGAACTCACGCCGCCTGTCTCGTCGTGGGCTCGGGCGCGCCGCCGACGAGCACGGGACGGGCCGTCCACGCGCGTCGTATCGGGGTCACGGCGTGCACGCGTTTCCGCGCCTTGATCAGGTAAGCGCCGGCAAGCGGCGCGGCGAGCATTGGACCCTGCCGCTCGAGCCAGCTGTCCTCCCGCAAGCCGACCATGCGTTGGGTCCAGGGCGGCGCGAACAGGTAGCGTCGGGCCGAGACGATCTCGAAGCCGAGCAGGCTCAACCAGTCACGCGTGCGGCGCTCGCTCATCATGCGCGCGGCGTGCGGGGGAAAATTGCCTCGTGCGACGAAATGCCGGGCGCCCCACGGTCCCCAGGGACTGAAGGCGCAGATGATCACGTTGCCGTCGGCGACCAGCACACGGTCGACCTCCCGCAGCAGCAGGTGCGGACGGTCGGCGTGCTCGAGCGTGTGCGGCAGCAACGCCGCTTCGACGGAACCGGTCGCGATGGGCAGCGCGTCGAACTGCGCCCGGATCGAGCGCGGCCCATTCGCATCCGGGGCAATCAACGTGCGGTTCTGTGTTCGCGCGCCTGAACATAATGCGGCGGTGTCGCCCCAACGGCCGAGTTGCAGCAGCTCGAACCCGACGACGTCCGCCAGCTCTTCCTGCAGCATCCGGATTTCGCGATCGAGCACGGCCGCGCCCAGGGGCGTGTCCAGCCAGCGGTCGGCAGCGGCGGTCAGGTCCATGGCGCAAGGATAACGGCAAGTCCCTGTCCCGCGTTGAAAAAACGTGCGTCCGCTTATGGAATTTTTGGTCGCGACCCGCTCTAATACCGCCGCCCGGACTCATTGGCCACGCGAACGACGAGGAGTGTCCTAGCGAATGCTGCAGGTGAGCCCGGTGCGGGCGTTCTCGGACAACTACATCTGGTTGATCCACGCTCCGGCAGACCGGGGCGCGGCCGTGGTGGTAGATCCGGGCGACGACCGTCCCGTGGAGCGGGCGCTGCAGCAGGCGGGATTGAAACTGCGCGCGATCCTCGTCACGCATCACCACGCTGACCACGTCGGCGGGGTGGCGGCGCTGGCGGCGAGGCACGGGGCCGCGGTCTATGGACCGGCCCGAGAAACCATGCCCTGCGCGGTGCAGGCGCTCGACGACGGAGGCACGGCAGACCTTGGACACCTCGGCCTCGAATTCGCGGTAATGGCCATTCCCGGACACACGCTCGGCCACATTGCATACGTGGGTCACGGCGCCCTGTTCTGCGGCGACACGCTGTTCAGCGCCGGCTGCGGCCGCCTGTTCGAAGGCACCGCGGCACAAATGCTCGATTCCCTCGACCGTATCGCAGATTTGCCCGACGCAACACGGGTGTACTGCGGACATGAATACACGCTCTCGAACCTCAGGTTCGCCAGCGCCGTCGAGCCTGACAACCCCGACGTCCGCGAGGCGCTGGCCGACACCGGCCGCAAGCGCGAGCGCGACGAAGTCACGCTGCCGTCCACGCTCGGACGGGAGCGTCTCATCAACCCCTTCCTGCGATCGCGCACGAGTTCGGTCCGCACCGCGGCCGAGCGGCATGCCGGCCGCCGGCTGCAGACGGACACCGAGGTGTTCGCGGCCGTGCGTTCGTGGAAGGACGGCTTTCGCTGACGAGGCGAAATGAACATCACCAGAATAATCCAGCAGAAAAAACTCCACCTCGCCGGGCCCGCCCTGCTCGCGACCGTCGTGCTCGCCGGTTGTGCGACGACCGATTCGACATATTCGAGCCTGCCGCCGACGCCGCAATACCCCGACGAGCGGCCCGAGCTCGATCGCAGGACGGTGACGATTCCGGGCTCGATGCTCGAGTCGTCGCGTCCGGTCGCGCACCTGCCGCCCGAGCAGTACACCGACCTGCTGGACCGGATCCGGGACGGCTATCGGCTGCCCGACGCGCAGCACTTTGCGGTCGACCGTGAGATCGACCACTACCGCAGCCGGGCGGATTTCCTCGATCGCACCTTCAAGCGCGGCGCCCGATACCTGTACTACATCGTCGACGAGATCGAGAAGCGCAACCTGCCGCTCGAACTCGCGCTGCTGCCGGTCGTCGAGAGCGCGTTCAACCCGGTGGCCTATTCACGCAGTCGCGCGTCCGGCCTCTGGCAGTTCATTCCGTCCTCCGGCAGGCACTACGGGCTCGAGCAGAACTGGTGGATCGACGAGCGTCGCGACGTGATCGAGGCCACCGCGGCCGCGCTCACGTACCTGCAGTACCTGCACGATTACTTCGAGGGCGACTGGTTCCTGGCCATCGCCGCCTACAACGGCGGCGAAGGCACGGTGAGTTCTGCCGTCCGTCGCAACCGGGCACGCGGCCTGCCGACTGACTTCTGGAGCCTGGATCTCAAAGCCGAGACTCGCGACTACGTGCCGAAGCTGCTCGCCATCAGCCGCATCGTGCGCGACCCGGACGCCTACGGCCTGCAGTTCGCGGCCATCGCCAACCAGCCGTACTTCGAGGTCGTCGATCCGGGTCGGCAGGTCCACCTCGGCGACGCCGCGGACCTCGCCGGCATCACGCGCGACGACATGTTCGCGCTGAACCCCGGCTACAACCGCATGTCCACGCCGCCGAAAGGCCCGCACCGCCTGCTGCTGCCGATCCCGAATGCCGAGCAGTTCCGCCAGGCGATGCTGAACCAGATGCTGCTGGAAGAGCAGGGCCAGGCGCTGGTCGCGGCGGTCGAGCCGCCCCCGCAGGTGCGTCATCGCGTGACTCGGGGCGACACGCTGAGCTCGATCGCGCGCGACTTCGGCGTGCCAATCGAGTCACTGCGCGCCGCCAACGACATCCGCGGCTCGGTGATTCACCCGGGCCAGTCGCTGGTGATCCCGCAGGCGGCCGAAGGGGCCTCTGCGGTGCTCGCCGCGCTCGCCGCCCCACGCGAGGACATCGCCGCGCAGTTGCCCGAGCGCCAGAGAAATTCCTCCTACTCGTCGCCGAAACCGCGCGTTCACGTCGTCCGGTCCGGCGACACGCTCTGGGGCGTCGCGCGCAAGTACGGCGTGACGGTGCCGACGCTCGCGTCGGCCAACGGTCTCTCGAGCCAGGCTGGCCTCGTGGCCGGCGCGCGGCTCGAGATCCCCGGCAGCGGCTCGCGGTCGGCCGGTGACCGGATGACGTACAAGGTCCGTCGCGGCGACACGCTGTCGGAGATCGCGGACCGTTACAACGTCACGGTCCGCGAGCTCATGACCTGGAACCGGTTGCGCCAGTCTTCGTCGCTGCGCACGGGCCAGCGACTGGTCCTGTACGTCGGGCCTGGCAGCAACTCCGGAGGCTGATCACGTGGGATTCCTCGCAGGCAAGCGGGCCTTGATCGTGGGGCTCGCCTCCGAGCGTTCGATCGCGCACGGCATCGCCACGGCGATGCACCGCGAAGGCGCCGAGCTGGCGTTCACGTACCAGAACGACCGCCTCAAGGATCGCGTCATCGAGATGTCGCAGGCGTTCGACTCCAAGGCGACCGTCCAGATGGACGTCGCTTCGGACGCCGAGATCGAGACGGCCTTCGCCGCCGTACGCGAGGCCTGGGATCACCTCGACATCATCGTGCACTCGGTGGCTTTCGCGCCGCGCGAGGAACTGGCGGGTACGTTCGTCGAAAGCACGACCCGCGACGGGTTCCGGATCGCGCACGAGATCTCGAGTTACAGCCTGACGGCGCTCGCGAAGGCCGGTCGACCGTTGATGCAGGGCCGCGCGGGCTCGATCATCACGCTCTCCTATCTCGGCGCCGTGCGCTCGATCCCCAGCTACAACGTGATGGGCCTCGCCAAGGCGAGCCTGGAGGCGAACGTGCGCTTCCTGGCCGCCGACCTCGGCCCGCAGAACATCCGCGTCAACGCGATTTCGGCAGGGCCCATCAAGACGCTCGCCGCCGCGGGCGTGAGCGGATTCCGCAAGATGCTGACGCAGGTGGCGGCCGCCACCCCGCTGCGGCGGAACGTGACCACGGAAGAAGTCGGCAACGCCGCCGCCTTCCTGTGCTCCGACCTCGCCTCGGGCATCACCGGCGAGGTGCTGTACGTGGACGCCGGGTACAGCCACGTGGGGATGAGCTTCCCGGAATAGCGGATAGCGGATAGCGGATAGCGGTTAGTAGGACGCGGCGTCCCGCCGCCGTAACCCCGCAATGACGGCCGTGAGTAGCCGCCCTATTTCGTCCAGTTTCGGCAGGGTACTCTCGAGCTGCATTTGACCGAGGTAACCGATCCGTCCTGCTAGCAGCAACTGCGTCTCCAGTTCCGCCAGGGATCCACGCGCCACGTGAAGAAAGGCGACGAAGTCCCGGGTTGTCCGACGCGCGGATCCTTCTGCAATATTCGACGGTACGGACACTGCGGCACGACGCATTTGCGCGACCAAACCGAACCTCTCGGCGCGCGGGAACTGCTCGGCCAGGAAGTAGATCTCCACGGCAAGGGCCAGCGCTTTCTGCCAGACGACCAGATCCTTGTGACTGTCACAGCGTGCCCCGCTCATGGCGACCAAGGTGACTTGGCATGCGAAGAACTGCCATGCGGATTTCGGCCGAAGAGCCACGAATTCGTCGGGAATGGACGTCGAAAACAGAAGAGGCGTCCAACCGACAGGTTCGACGCCTCTTAACTATCCGCTATCCGCTATCCGCTTCTCTACTCAGTCGCGAACAGTCTCTCGTTGCGCTTGACCTTCGACGTGCGCTTGAGCTCGTCCATGTAGGCGCTGAACTCGACCGCGGCGCGTAGTTGCGCCGTCTGCTGCGCGCGCATCGGCAGTTCCGCCTGCGCGGCCGCGTCGAGCGTGCCGGGACGCACGTTCGAGACGACGAACACGGCCTGGTCGCCCGAGGCGAGCGTCGCCGTCCCTGCGGTGACTTTACCGTCGCCTGCCGGCCGCGTGGCCTGGAACACGGCTTTGACCAGCTCCGGTGCGACGGGCGCCGCGGTGTCACTGACCGGCCCCTGTCGCGTGATGCTTTGCGTCTCGGTCGCGGTCGTGTTTGCTGACGCGGCAACGACGGCGAACGCCTCGCCGGCCGTGACGCGTTTGGCAAGTGCGGCGGCAGTCTTCGCAGCGGCTTCGCGCGCACCTTCTTCCCGCAGCTGCGCCGTGATCTGGTCGCGCACCTCGTCGAGTGGACGCTGCTTGGACGGCTTGTGATCGCTCACGCGCAGTACGACGACGCTCTCCT
Organism: Steroidobacteraceae bacterium; assembly: GCA_036377475.1. Classification (GTDB taxonomy): domain Bacteria; phylum Pseudomonadota; class Gammaproteobacteria; order Steroidobacterales; family Steroidobacteraceae; genus RPQJ01. The sequence goes on from DASUYI010000046.1 coordinate 7,176, forward strand.
CGCCGAGCTGGATCGGCGGGCTGTTCTGCCGCTCCTGCAGCACTTCGTCGCTGAACGCCGCCTCGATGAGCTTGCGATCGTTGCCGAGCGCACCGCCTCCCGCCTGCCGCGAGAATTCCTCGACGGTCTGCAGCGGCAGCGCAAGCTTCTTCGCCACGGTTTCGAGTTCGCTCAGTGCCGCGAACGACTCGTCGGCGAGCTGCTGCGACTTTTCGTAAAACTCGTTCTGCGCCTGTTCTCGACGGTATTCAGGTTCGAGCTCGGCACGCACTTCCTCGAAGCTGCGCACGTGCGGCGTTTCGATGCCGTCGAGGCGGATGACGTGGTACCCGAACTGACTGCGCACCGGACCGACGATGTCGCCCTGCTGCTGCAGGCCGAACAGCGCGTCCGAGAATTCCTTGACATAGGCTTCGCGCGTGGCCCAGCCCAGGTCCCCGCCCGACGCCTTGGAGCCGACGTCGTCCGAATGTTCGCGCGCGAGCGCTGCGAAGTCGGCGCCGGTCTTGGCCCGGGCGGCGAGGTCCTCGGCCTCCTTCTTCGCGGCCGCATCGTCGTTGCCCGACTCGACCAGGATGTGGCTCGCCTTGCGCCGCTCCGGCGTTTCGTTGCGGGCGGCGGTTTCCTCGTAGTACTTGCGCAAGCCCTCCTCGGTGACCTGGACGTTCGCCGCGATGGCGGCGAGATCCAGTCGCAGGTACTGCAGCGACACGGTCTCCGGTGTCATGAACTGCGCCTTGTTCTTGTCGTAGTACGCGGCCACCGCGTCCGGCGTCACCTCGACCTGCGTCGCGTACGCCGCCGCGGGGACCACTGCGTACGCGACGTCGCGGGTTTCGCCCTCCAGCGCGACGCGGCGCTGCAATTCGCCGGGC
>DASUYI010000047.1:0-2583 GCA_036377475.1 Steroidobacteraceae bacterium
GGGCCGCCGTGCACGAAGAGGGCGGGCTTGCCGTTCGGGTTGCCGCTTTCTTCCCAATAAACCTCGTGGACGGGGGAGACGCGCAGCCGGCCGCTGCGGTACGGCTCGATTTCTGGGTAGAGCCCGCGACGGGTCGCGGGCCGAGAAGGATCGGTTTTCTTGTTGCGTGGGGTGGCCATGGGGCGATTGTAGCGGCCGGTGGTGCACCGCGGGTCGAGTGGGCATAATCCGAGCCACATGCCGACCCAGCCCAGAGCCGCCCGCGCGCCGCGGGACCGCCACGAAGGTCACCGCACGCGGTGAGGACGACACCGGACTCCCTCGCGGCAGTGCTCGCCAAGGGCGCGCTGCCACGAGCGTGCCTCGTGACCGGTGTGGAACCCCTGCTGATCGACGAAGCCTGCACGCTGCTGCGTGCGAAGGCGCGCGAGGCCGGTTACGGCGAGCGTGAGGTGCACTTCGTCGAACGGGGCTTCGACTGGGATGCGCTGATGATGGACGCCGCGAGCATGTCGCTGTTCGCGAACCTGCGCCTGATCGAGCTCAAGTTCCGCAGCGCGCCCGATGCGGCCGCCGGCAAGCACCTCGCGAAGCTCGCGGCCGAGCCGCCGCAGGACACGCTGCTGCTCGTCGCCGGCGAGCTCGAGCCGAAATCCTGGAAGTCGGCGTGGGTCAGCGAGTTCGAGCGCCAGGGCCTCCTCGTCGTCGCGGCGGAACTGACGCGTGAGCAACTGCCCGAATGGATCGCGCGCCGGCTCAAGCGGCACGGCGTGTCGATCGCGCGCGAGGCGGCCGAGCTGCTCGCCGATCGCGTCGAAGGCAACCTGCTCGCGGCCCAGCAGGAAATCGAGCGCATCGCCTTGCTCAGGCCGGGTGCGAAGCTCGATCCCGACGCCGTGGCCGAGCTCGTCGCCGACAACGCGCGATACGACGTCTTCGAGCTCGCGAGCGCTGCGTTCCTCGGCAACGCGCCGCGTGCGCTGCGCATCCTCGACGGCCTGCGTGGCGAAGGGCGCGAGCCGCCGCTGATCCTCTGGGCGCTCCTCAACGACCTGCGTGCGCTGTCGCGCGTGCTGCAGCACGGGCCGGACGAGCGCAACCTCGATGGCATCTTCCGCGCGGAACAGGTCTGGGGCACTCGCCAAGGCCCGCTGCGCACGGCCGTCCGGCGCCTGACGCGCGCCGAGATCGATTCGCTGATCGCGGCGGCGGCCCGCGCCGACCGCGTTGCCAAGGGCAGCCTGCGCGGCGACGCATGGGTCGAGATCACCGGCCTCGTGGCCCGCATCGCGGGCGTGCGCCTCGCGGCGGCATGACGGGCAGACATCCACCTGCTCCGATCGGCGTCTTCGGCGGCACGTTCGACCCGATCCATTACGGACACCTGCGCACGGCGTACGAGGTGCTGCAGGCGCTGCGACTGCGCGAGGTGCGCTTCGTTCCCGCCGGCGATCCGCCGCATCGCGATCCGCCCCGCGTCGATGCGGCGCGACGGCTCGAACTGGTGCGTGCCGCGACGGCGGACCAGCCGGGCTTCGTCGTGGACGACCGCGAGGTGCGACGCGCCGGGCCGTCGTACACGGTGCTCACGTTGGGCGAGTTGCGTGCCGAAATGCCCGCCACGCCGATCTGCCTGATCGTGGGCATGGACGCGTTTCGCGGCCTGCCCACGTGGCACCGCTGGCAGGAATTGCTCGAGCTGGCGCACGTCGTCGTCGCACCGCGTCCCGGCTGGGACGCGCCAAGGGAAGACGCGCTCGGCGAGCTGCTCGTGTCGCGTCGCGTCGCGAGCGTCGAGGCGCTGCACGAGCGAGCGGCGGGCTCGATCTTCGTCCAGCCCGTGACGCAACTGGAGATTTCGTCGTCCGAGCTGCGCGAGCTGCTCGCGGCCGGCCGCGATCCGCGCTATCTGGTGCCCGACACCGTCCGCGAACTGGTCCGCCGGACGGATTGCTATTCTGCGTCCCAACCCACGAGGTGAGCATGGCCGTCAAGCGATCGTCCCATCCAACGTCGAAAGCATCGTCGGCAACGACGACACGTCCTCCACGCGCCGCAACCGCGGCCAAGCCGGCAGCGGTCCGCCGACCGGCCACGAAAGCCACGGCGCCGAAAAAAGCCGCCGCGCGCGCGCCGCGCACGACCGGTGCGCCGAAGCCGACACACGCGAAAACGGCCAAGGCGAGCAAGACGCGCGCCCGCGCCACGCTGCAGCAGGTCGTGCTCGATGCGCTCGAGGACATGAAGGCGGTGAACGTCAGGGCGATGGACGTGCGCGGCATCACCGACATCACCGACACCATGGTGGTGGCGAGCGGCACCTCGGACCGGCACGTAAAGTCGATCGCGGACCGCGTACTGCAGCGATGCAAGGAAGCGGGCTTTCGACCGTACGGTCTCGAAGGCGAGCGCGACGGCGAATGGGTGCTGCTCGACCTGCAGGACCTCGTGCTGCACGTGATGTTGCCGCGCGTGCGCGAGTTCTACGCGCTCGAAAAGCTCTGGGAGGGCAGCGTCGAGCGACGCGCCTGAACGCGACGTGACGGCCGGGGCAAGTCGCCCGGCCCGGCAGATCGGAAGAGC
>DASUYI010000048.1:0-6277 GCA_036377475.1 Steroidobacteraceae bacterium
TCGGCCAGGTACACCAGGATCGCACCGGATTCGAAGACGGCGAAGTCGTCGGCGTCGTGGTCGACGATCGCCGGGATGCGGGCGTTGGGGTTGATCGCCCGGAACCACGGCTGCTTCTGCTCGCCCTGCGCGAGGTCGAGCACGCGGAACAGGCGCTTGACCTCGCCGTGGTAGCGATCGATCGCGAGCGGGATCTTCTCGGGCAGGTAGCGGTAGAACACGTTGGCCTGGCCCATCATCGGGCCGATGCCTGCCATCTGGAACATGAGCCACTGCAGGACGAGCGAGCGCCCCTTGGCGTCGCGCGGCAGCAGCCGGCCGGTCTTCTCCGCGAGGTAGACGAGGATCGCGCCCGATTCGAACACGACGAAGTCGCCTTCGTCGTGGTCGACGATCGCCGGAATGCGGCCGTTGGGATTGATCGCGCGATACCACTCCTGCTTCTGCTCGCCTTTCGTGAAGTCGAGCACCCGGAGCTTGTACGGCAGCCCGAGTTCCTCGAGCGCGATGGAGACCTTGTAGCCGTTCGGCGTTGCGGCCGTGAAGAGTTCGAGCATGTCGCAGTGGGGACCGTAGCGCGCGGGGCGTCTAGGGTAACGTATCAAGACGCACGGGCGCGCGCCGACCGGCCCGGGGGACCTGGACTCCGCCGGCGTGCGATCGTCAGTTGTTCTTCGCGCCCTGCTCGACCCACTGACGGATCGTCGCGATGTCGGCGGGGTCGAGCGGTTCGGCGTCGCCGTGCGGCATCTTGAGCGACGGGTCCGCGCGACCTTCGATCAGCATCACCAGGACGCTCGTGAGCGGATCGCCCGGCAGCACGACCGGGCCGTATTGCGTACCTTTCATCAGCGTCTCGTAGCTCGTCAGCTCGAAGCCGCTCACGACGTAGCCGGCCTGGCCGGGCATGTGACACGACTTGCAGTGCTTTTCGAGGATCGGGGCGACGTCGCGCGAATAACTCACCTCGCGCGCCGAGGGCTGGCAGCCGGTGGCGAGCAGCGCAACGTACAGCGAGACGCTGGCCGGAAGCAGGGGGATACCGTGCATGGAAGCCTCCGCGTCGATGATGGTCGTCCTGCGGTGACCATCTTGCGTGTCGGTGCGCGCCACAATCCGCTCTACTACGTAGCCGGAGATTGCTGCATTGCGATTGATTCAGTGAGGCTTACCGGTGGCGTGATGCGTTTGACCGCGGCGTTCGTTTACGGTCGAAAGGGACTCTCTTTCCGGGCGTGCGAGGCGGTTGGCGGTTACGGCACGTGACGTCAGGGCTTTCCGCGTCCGTAACGACCGTAATGACTGGACTGAATCCGAACGTCTATTCTCTGCAGCGACGTCCGGACGACACCGCGGTTACTTTGCTGCCCACGGCGGGATCCTCGGACTCGACACTTGGCAACAACCTGGAGATCTCCGCGATGACACACAGCAAGTTCGCTCCGATGTTCATGATTGCAGCGGCGGCCTGCACGCTGGCGGGCGCCAGCGCGTACGGCCAGGCGATGGAAGTGGTCACGGTCGAAGCCGTGCGCGAAATCATCGTCGGCAAGTCGCCGATCGGCGCGCCGATCAAGGAAATGAGCATCCGCTCGCGCGTGAGCTACGCCGACCTCGACCTGACGACACCGGCCGGCGTCGCCACGCTCGAGAAGCGCATCAAGGACACGGCGGTGTCGACCTGCAAGGAACTCAAGGTGCAGATCCCGGCCGAGGGCTCGACCGAAGAGAAATGCGTCAAGGAAGCACTCGACGGCGCGGCCCCGCAGGTCGCTGCGGCAGTCGAAGCTGCGAAGAAGGCGAAGTAGGCTTTCGACCGCTCGCGGGAGCAGGGTGGGGCGGGCGGTTGCGGCCGCTCGCCCTTTTCTTTTCTGCAGGCTACGAAAGCTGCGCCGCGACCGCGCGCGCTGCGCGCTCTCCGGTTTCGAGCGCGCCTTCCATGCCGCGCGAGGTCACCGAGGTCTGCTCGCCGCAGAAATGCACGCGACCGCTCGGCGCGAACATCGCCGGCAGGAACCGCGTGACCGTGCCGGGATGGAAGTAGGCCCACGCGCCGCCGCTGAACGGATCCCGCGTCCAGGAATGCTGCCCGGTGACCGTCAACGCACCTTTGGCGGCCGGACGGATGCGTTCGATTTCGGCGACGACGTACCGCGCCGCACCCTCGGACCCGAGACGATCCAGATGGTTGGCCGCGGCCCCGAAGGACGAGACGACGAGGCTCGACACTTCGTCCGCGCTGGCACCGTGGTAGATCGCCGAGACGCGGCCGAGGTGCGAGTCCGTCCACATCGACGGCTCCATGCCGTCGGCGTCCCAGAACGGGCGCGAGCAGTGCAGTGCCACCTGGTGGATCGCCTGGTGCGGCAGGGAGCGGATCGCGCGCGCCTGCATCCCGGTGACACCGGGCTCCAGGTCGATGTCGCGCAGGGTCGCGAACGGCAGCGCACAGATCGCGGCCTTCGCCGCGTACCGGTCGCCGTCGGTCGTCTGGACTTCGACGCCGGCCGCATCGTGGCGCACTGCCTTGACCACTCGTCCGAAACGGATCTCGCTGCGCAGCGACTTCGCCATCGCCTCGGGGATGCGCTGGTTGCCGCCGCGGGCCTGCAGCATCACGGGCTTCGCCGCCTTCTGCAGCTTCGTGAACGCCGAGACGTACGCCATCATGAGCGCCGAGACGTCGCGCGCGTTCAGGCCGTAGGTGGGAATCGTGTCGTAGGCCAGCCGGATGATGTCGTCGGTGGCGCCCTGGGCGCGCAGGAAGTCCCGCATCGACACGTCCAGCGGCGCGTTGGCGGGCGCGTACCACTGCTCGATCGACTTCAGCGGATTTTCCTGGCTCGTGAGCATCGGCACGTACTGCCAGGGCATCATTTCGCGCAGCGCGGGCGGGAAGGGGTTGCGCGGCGAGTCGGGCCACGCCTGGCGCGAGACCGGCTTGCCGTCGAGCACGAGCGTGTACCCGACGTGGCGTGCGAGTCGCGGGACCTGGTCCTCGAGTTCGACGCCAAGACGCTCGGCGAGGGCCATCAGCCGCTGGTAGTCGCCGTAGATGATGTTGGCGCCCGCTTCCGGGGCGCCCTGCGTGCCCGAGAACGTCAACACCTTGCCCCCGACGCGGTCGCGGCCCTCGAGCACCACCGTCCTGAAGCCGGCACGTTCGAGTTCGAACGCGGCCATCAGGCCCGACAACCCGGCCCCGATCACGACCACGTCTGCGGTGTCCTGGGCTGCCCACGCGCGCCGTCCCGGCAACGCGGCCAGGCCGGCGACCGTCGTGGCGCTGCGCAGGAAGTCTCGGCGTGTCGTGGTCATGGGGCGTGCGTCTCCGGGGCGCGGACGGCGGGGCGGTGGTATGAATCCTTTGGATTGGACCGGTCGCGTGCCGTACCGGCAAGCAGGTATTTCTACGTGGCTCCGGCGCAGCGTACTCGGGAGATGACGCCGAAGCGGATCGGACGGACGGCTCGCGCATAATGCGTCGCATGTCGTCGTCCCTGCAGCCCTGCGCCGCCTGCGGCTATCGCGTGCACGCCACCGCGTCCGGCGGCGGGTCTGCCTGCCCGGTCTGCGGATGGGTCGACGACTTCGAGCAACTCGTGCATCCGGACCTCGGTTACGGGGCAAACCCGGGTCTCAGCCTGCGGCAGGCGCAAGCTCGCGCGGCGCAGCTGCTCGTCGATGATCCGCGGCGGGCCGCCGGGTTCGAGCGCGCCGCGCGATGGCGACCGTTGCGAGCTGGCGAGACGCCCCCGGCCGATCCGACGGGCCCGTCGTCGCCCGTGTGTTACGTGGGAACGCCGGATCGCGTCGACTTCGTGCCGTACTGGCAGCGTGGCTGGCCGGGGAACGGCTGAGCCGTCAGGCGAAGACACCCACGGTCTGGTGGCTCACGGAGTAGGCGTGGCCGTCGGGCCCGTACAGCACGGACGTCTGGCTCAGGTAGCCGTCGGTGCCGGCGCGCACGTGCGTGTCGATGACGCACCAGCCGTGCAGGTCGAGGTGCGTCGGGTCGCGCAGCACCTCGAGCATCCAGCTCAGCGAGCTTGCGGGCGCAGGCGTCGTCAGCATCGACAGGACCGGCGTCGGGATCACGTCCGCGAGCGCGAGGACGGCGTCCTCCGGGCCGCACTCGCGGTCACGCAGCCGGGCGTAGATCAACGAATGGGGTTCGGCGTCGCCCGAGAAGGGCGGGTTGCCGACCGCCCAGCGCAGCTCGAAATGCTGCGTGAAGGCGGGTGCACGCTGCGGCGACAGCACCGCGTGCGCCAGCTCCTCCGGGCGCTTGCCCGGGTCGGGGGCCGGCAGCTCGTGCACGAACTGCGACACGCGCGGGCTGCCGAAAATGCCGACCGCGGTGCAGGCCACACCCTCGGCCTGGCGCAGGTCGCAGCGTGCATGCGTGGTCGATCGACCGCGTCGCAGCAGTTCCGGGTGCAGCGTCACGGGTGCGCCTCCCGCCAGCGGGCCCACGAACGTCATCTGGACCGAGCGCAGCGGTAGTCCCCGCCCGTCCTCGGGCATCGACGCGCGCATGCCACGCACGGCCAGCGCCATCTGCATCCCGCCGAACACCGTTCGGCCCTGCAGCCAGTCGGGTGGCACGACGATGTGCAGCCGGCCATCGCTCGCGGCGTCGATCGCCGCGAGCACGCGGGAAAACTCGGTGGTCATCGCCCGATTCTAGCGAAGCCAGCGTTCGAGCGCCTCGCGCAGCAGCGCCGGGTCGATCGGCTTCGGCAGGAAGCCGTTCATGCCGGCCTTGAGGCAGCGCTCGCGATCGTCGGTGAACGCGTTCGCGGTCAGCGCGACGATTGGCGTTTCTGCGCGCTCAGGCAGCTCGCGGATCGCGCGCGTCGCCGTGAGGCCGTCCATCTCCGGCATCTGCACGTCCATCAGTACGAGGTCGTACGCACGCTGCTGCAACAGTTCGACGGCATCGCGGCCGTTCTCGGCGAGGTCGACGGACACCCCAAGGTCCCGCAGCAGCTTGAGCAGCACGAACTGGTTGGTCGGGTTGTCCTCGGCGAGCAGGATGCGACCGGCGAACGGGCGCGGCGCCTGCTTGGCCGGCAGCCGGTGCGTGCTGCGAAACTCACGCAGCGCGGACTCGGACGTGATCGTCGAGGGCGCGAGTCGCCCGAGCTTGGCCGTGAACCAGAACGTGCTGCCCGTTCCGTGCGTGCTTTCGGCACCCGCGTCGCCGCCCATCATCTGCGCGAGGCCGCGCGTGATCGCGAGCCCGAGCCCCGTGCCGCCGTGTCGACGCGTGGTCGAGGCGTCGCCCTGCTCGAACGCGTTGAACAGCTTGCCGAGGCGGTCCTCCGGGATGCCCGGCCCGGTGTCGTCGACTTCGAAGCGCACCCACTGCGAGAGTTCGTCCTGGCGCTCGATGAGCGCGCGCAGGGCGATCCGGCCGGCGGGCGTGAACTTGATCGCGTTCGAGACGTAGTTGAGCAAGGCCTGCGACAGGCGCGTCGGGTCGCCGTAGAGGACCGCGTCGACACCGTGGACCGTGACATCGAGCGTGAGGTTCTTGGCCTCGGCCTCGTGCGAGAGCAACTCCGCGACGTTGCGCAGGACGTTTTCGATCGAGAGCTCGGATTCCTCGATCGCGATCTTGCCCGCCTCGATTTTCGACAGGTCGAGGATGCCGTTGATCACGTGCATCAGGTGCTGCGCCGAGTCGTGCAGGCGCGCAAGCAGCGCCTGCTGCTCGGGGTCGCGGGTGTTCTGGCGCAGGATGTAGGTGAGGCCGAGGATCGAGTTCATCGGCGTGCGGATCTCGTGGCTCATGTTCGCGAGGAACGTGCCCTTGGCGCGATTGGCCGCCTCGGCCTGCACCTTGGCGAGCGCGAGTTCCGCGGTCCGCTTCTCGACCAGGTCCTCGAGGTGATGGCGGTGCAGCGCGAGCTCCGCCGAGATCCGTTTGTGCTCGGTGACGTCGGACTTGACTGCCAGGTAATGCGTGACGCGACCGTCGGGTTGCCGCAGCGGCGTGATCAGGCTGCTCTCGTGGTACTCGCGACCGTCCTTGCGTCGGTTCACGAACTCGCCGCGCCAGGACTCGCCGCGCCCGAGCGTCTCCCAGAGCTGGCGATAGGTGGCCGCGGGTGTACGGCCGGACTTGAGGATGGCCGGCGTCGAGCCGAGCACCTCCGCGCGGGAATAGCCGCTCACGCGACAGAACGCTTCGTTGACGTATTCGATGACGCCGGTGAGGTTGGTGATCACGATGCTGTCGGCGCTCTGTTCGACCGCCGCCGACAGCTTG
>DASUYI010000049.1:0-3347 GCA_036377475.1 Steroidobacteraceae bacterium
CCGAGTGTTTCGGCGAGCTGCGGCATCGCCTCGTTCGTCATGGCGTGTCGCTGTACACCTGGGAGCAGCTCACCGAGGCGCAGCGGGCCGAGGCGGAAATCTATTTCGACCGGCACGTCTCGCCTGCGCTCACGCCGCTCAGCCTCAATCCGTCCCATCCGTTCCCGTTCATGTCGAACCTCTCGACATCCTGGGGTTTCGTGCTGCAAGACCCCGACGCAGTCGAGCGCGTGTTCGTCCGCGTCAAGGTGCCGTCCAACCTCCCGCAGTGGCTGCCGCTGCGCGCGGACGTCCCGCCGGGCCAGCGGGGCTTCGTGTCGCTGCAGGACCTCGTGCGTCACAACGCGCACAAGCTGTTTCCCGGGGTCGCGATCGAAGCGGTGACGCTGTTTCGACTGTCGCGCAACGCCGACATCGCGATCGAGGAGGACAGCGACAACAGCATCCGGGAACTGGTCGAGGAGCAGGTGCGGCTGCGCCGGTTCCAGCCGGTCGTGCGGCTCGAGTTCAGCGAGGCTCCGAGCCCGGAAATTCGCGATGGCCTGGTCGGCGCCTTCGACCTGCGCGACGGCGACGTCTATGAATTGCCCGGCATGCTCGATTACACCGGCCTGTTCGAGATCGCCTCGCTGCCGATCCCCGAGCTGCGCGACCCGCCCTGGGTGCCGATGCCGCCGTCCGGGATCGACGTGGACGGCGACCTGTTCGCCGCCGTGCGCGCCGGCGACGTGCTGGTGCATCACCCCTACGAGAGCTTCGACGCCTCGGTCGAGCGCTTCATCCGCGATGCGGCCGACGACCCGAGCACGACCACGATCAAGATGACCGTGTATCGGCTCGGCGACGACACGCCGTTCGTACGCTCCCTGATCAAGGCGGCCGAGAACGGCAAGCAGGTCGCCTGCCTCGTCGAGCTCAAGGCGCGTTTCGACGAGGAGCGCAACCTGCACTGGGCCGAGCAGCTGCAGAAGGCGGGCGACCACGTCATCTACGGCATGCGTGGCCTCAAGACGCACACCAAGCTCGCGCTGGTCGTGCGGCGCGAGGGCGAGGGGCTGCGCAGCTACGCGCACATCGGCACCGGCAACTACCACGTCAAGACCGCGCGTCTCTACACGGATTTCGGCCTGTTTACCTGCGACCCCGTGCTCACGCGGGACGTGGTCACGCTGTTCCACCACCTCACCGGCTACTCCCGCGCGCCGCGATTCGAGAAGCTGCTGGTGGCGCCGCTCAACATGCGCCACCGTTTCATCGACCTGATCGGCCGGGAAGCAGCCAATGCGCGAGCCGGGCGACCGGCACGCATCGTTGCGAAACTCAACCAGCTCGAGGACCCCCCGGTGTGCGAGGCGCTGTGCGAGGCGTCCAACGCCGGGGTGCCGATCGACCTCATCGCGCGCGGTTTCTGCTGCCTGCGTCCCGGCGTCGCCGGCCTGACCGAGCACGTCCGCGTGCGATCGATCATCGGGCGCTTCCTCGAGCACGGTCGCGTGTTCCATTTCGCGAACGGCCACGAGGACCCGCTCGACGGCGAGTTCTACCTCGGTTCCGCGGACTGGATGGACCGCAACCTGTCGCGACGGGTCGAGGCAGTCGCGCCGGTGGAGAGCCGGCCGTTGCGTGAGCGGCTCTGGGAGGTGCTGCAGGTCCAGCTGGCCGATGAGCGCAACGCCTGGCTCATGCAGACGGACGGGACCTACCAGCAATGCACCGCGACGAGTCGCGCCCCGCGGGTGGCGCGCGAAGGCAGCCACGTGACGCTGATGAAACGCACTCGCCAGCGGTCGCGCCGCTGAGCGCGAGCGAGGTGACCTCCGGGTTGTGATCCGCGTCGCGCGCGGCGCCGGCGTAACAGCCCCGTCGCAGTCCTGCAGCGTCCTTGCAACGGGCCCGTGCCAACCTCGGGCCAACCGTTCAGGGACGAGGCAAGCCATGCCGATTTCACTGGATTCGCGCGAGGCCCGATACGCCGATCTGCTGGCCGCGCTCTGGGACGAATTCGAAGACCTGCTCGATGCCCACTGTGGCAGGCAGGCTGTGAGCCCGGACGGCATTGATCGACTGCGACTGAAGCTTTCGGAGGTGCGGCGCCGGATCGCCCATCTGGTCGGTGAGACCGAACCGCGCGTCGGGGAAGGCGGCCCGACCGGCCCAGGGGCCGAGGCGCTGCGGCGACTCGGGCTGGAGTTGCTGCGGCTGCTGGATCGAGGCCTGCTCGACGACGATTTCGACCTGTCCTGCGGCGCGGCCATGGTCCTCGCGCAGAACCGCATCCTCGACGAAGCACAGCGGTTGGCGCTTTCGAACTAGGCCGTCGCAGCGCAACGCCTCGCCGCCGGCGCGCCGTGGGCCGCCGCGCGTGTCGTCAGACCATGAGCATCGGCGTCGCCGTGGCCAGCACGAAGCCGAGCAGGGCGCCCGCCCCGACATCCGTCGGATAGTGCAGGCCGAGCACGACGCGCGAGGCTGCCACCAGCAGCGTGAAAGGCCACAGCAGCAGGCCCAGCTCCGGCACGTGCGTCACGGCGATCGTCGTGAAGCAGACCGCGTGCATCGTGTGTCCCGAGGGAAAGCTGTAACGATCGAGCGGCGCGGTGCCCAGTTCGATCGCGGCGTGGGAAATGTAGGGGCGTTCGCGCACCAGCCGATGCTTCAGTTGCCGGTAGAGCGCGAAGCCGAACAGGGCCGCGACGGCCATCTGCAGCGCGACCACGGCACCTTCCTGCGAGCCGACCGCGAACGCGAGCATCAGCAGGCACCAGAACGCGCCGTCGCCGAGGCGGCTCACCGTCGTGAACAGCTGCCGCGAGGCGCCGTGACGACTCACGCGGTTGAGCCTCACGCAGGCGGACTGCTCCATCGCGTCGAAGCGTCGCCAGACGTCGGTCGACCTGAAGGCCTGCATCGTCGTTCGCTCCACGGCCCGTCGATGCCGGGTCGATGCGAGCGCCGAGTCTCCGGCTTGCCGACGACATTACGATTGCGGGCCGATGAACTTCTCGTGACGCAGGCGCGAGCGTGACGAGGCGCCCACATCGGGCCCTCCGGCATCGGCGCCGCCTGCGGTCATGAAGACGTCACAGAGGACCTTCACGCTGCCTTTCCGCATGAAGCTCGCCCTGGTGACCGACGCGTGGTTTCTGCAGACGAACGGTGTCGTTCGCACGCTTTCCACCACCGTGAATCACTTGCGCAGCGACGGCGTGCGGGTGCAGGTGATCCATCCGGGGGACTTCCGCACGGTGCCGTGCCCTACGTATCCGGAGATCCGCCTCGCGCTGTTCGCGGGTCGGGCAGTGGCACGCCGGCTGGATGCGCTCGACCCGGACGCAATCCACGTAGCC
>DASUYI010000050.1:0-4005 GCA_036377475.1 Steroidobacteraceae bacterium
GCCCGTACTCACGACGATCACGTTTCGCAGTGACGGCCTGTGGGGAGCGACCAACAGCTTCTTCCCGGGCACCGACGTCACTCGGCTTCTGCCGTGACGCTCGTGAGTTGAGATTCAGTCAGACCTCGGTGATCTGTTCGAGTCCAGACGAAACGGCCGAAGGATGTTGGTCCTTCGGCCGCACGGGCGAACAGTCAGGTTATTGGAGTTGCTGTCTGCCTCAGGAGACCAACACCGCCGCGGCAGGGACGGGCTCCGGGGCTGGAACGGCCTGTCGCTTGACCTTGAACCAGGCCGCGTAAAGCGCCGGCACGAAGAAGATCGTCAGCAGCGTGGCGACCGTCAGGCCGCCCATGATCGCGATCGCCATCGGGCCCCAGAACACGCTGCGCGTGAGCGGGACCATCGCGAGCACCGTCGCCGTCGCGGTCAGCACCACGGGGCGCGTTCTGTGCACGGCAGCGTCGACGACCGCACTCCACGGATCGAGGCCCGACGCGATCTCCTGCTTCACCTGGTCGACCAGGATCACCGCGTTGCGCATGATCATGCCGCTCAGGGCGATGATGCCGAGGATCGCGACGAAGCCGAGCGGCGCACTGAAGGCCAGCAACGCAGCGACGACCCCGATCAGCCCGAGCGGCGCCGTGAGGAACACCATCGTCATCAGCGAAAAGCTCTGCAGCTGCAGCATGAGGATTCCGAGGATCGTGACGAGCATCACCGGCGCCACGGCCATGAGCGCCTTGTTGGCCTTGGCGCTCTCCTCGACGGCACCGCCGACATCGATGCAGTAACCGAACGGCAATCTGGCCTCGATCTCCTTCAGGTCGGGTCGGATGGACTGCGTCACCGACACGCCCTGCTCCCCGTCCTTGACGTCGGCGCGGACCGTGATGGCCATGTCGCGGTTGCGGCGCCACAGCACCGGCTCCTCGAGCACGGTCTCGACGCGCGCGACCTGTGACAGCGGCACCACGGTGCCCTGGCGTGTGTAGAGGTTCACGTCCGGCACGGTGTCGATCTTCAGGCGCTCCTCGGGCACGGCGCGGGCGACGATGTCGACCAGGTCCTCGCCCTCGCGCAATTGCGACAGCGTCGCGCCATTCATGACGGCCTGCGTCATCAGCGTCATCTCGGCCGGCGTCAGTCCGAGCGCACGGGCCTTGTCCTGGTCGACGTCGACCTTCAGCGTGCGGACCGGGTCGTTCCAGTCGAACTGGACGTCGCGCACCCTGGGATTCGCGGCCACGACCTGCTGGACCTCACGCGCGATCTCGCGCACCTTCTGCGTGTCCGGTCCGACGACGCGGAACTGCACGGGGAACCCGACCGGCGGACCGAGTTCGAGCCGCGTGATGCGCACCCACGCCTCGGGGAACTGCTGGTCGACCGACGCCATCAGGCGCGAGCGCAGGCGCTCGCGGGCTTCGAGGTCCCTGGTCATCACGACGAACTGCGCATACCCCGGGTTCGGCAGCTCGGGGTTGAGCGACAGGTAGAAGCGCGGCGCGCCTGCGCCCGTGTACGCCGTGAAGAACCGCACGTCCTGGTCCTTCCTGAGCAGGGCTTCCATCTTCTTGACTTGCTCGGTCGTGGCGGCGAACGAGGCGCCTTCCTTGACGCGCAGGTCGAGGATCAGCTCCGGCCGCGAGCTGTTCGGGAAGAACTGCTGGGGCACGAAGCGCATGCCCAACGTCGCGACCACCAGTGCGGCGACCGTCACGCCGATGACCAGCCAGCGCTTCTCGAGCGCGAGGTCGATCCAGCCACGGAGCCGGCGATAGAACTTCGTGTCGTAGGGATCGGCGGCGTGCTCGTGATGCTTGCCGACGCTCGGCAGGAACTTGGCGGCCAGGTACGGCGTGAACAGACCCGACACGAGCCAGGAGAGCAGCACGGCCGTACCGACGATCCAGAAGATGCCGCCCGCGTATTCGCCGGTGGTGGATTTGGAGAACCCGATCGGCATGAACGCCGCGACGGTGATCAGCGCACCGGTCAGACGCGGCATGGCCGTCGCGGTATACGAGTAGGCCGCGGACCTGGCTTTGTCCCAGCCGGCCTCCATCTTCACCAGCATCATCTCGAGCGCGATGATCGCGTCGTCGACCAGCAGGCCGAGCGCGATGATCAGCGAGCCGAGCGAGACGCGCTCCAGGTTCCAGCCCGTGGCGAGCATCATGATCGCGACCGCGCCGAGCACGAGCGGCACCGACATCGCGACGACGATGCCCGCGCGCCAGCCGAGGCTCACGAAGCTCACGATCAGCACGATCGCGAGCGCCTCCAGCAGCGAGCGCTCGAATTCCCAGATGGCTTCACTGACGGTCGTGGGCTGGTCGGCGACACGCTCCAGTTCGACGCCGTAAGGCAGTTCGGCCTGGATCTTGTCGATCGCCACCTCGATGGCCTTGCCCAGGTCGACCACGTTGCCGTCCCGGGTGACCGAGATCGCGATCATCAGCACCTGCTGGCCGTTGTGCCGCACGGTGTAGATGGGCGGATCCTCGAACCCGCGCCGGATGGTCGTGAAGTCGCCCAGCTTGATGAGCCGGCCGCCGGCCGCGATCGGCACGTTGCGGATGTCGTCCTCGCTCTTGAACTGGCCGCTGACGCGCACGTGGACGCGATCGCTCTTCGTGTCGATCGACCCGCCCGGCAGCACGCTGTTCTGCGCTTTGAGGCTCTCGGCGATCTGCAGCGGCGTGATGCCGAGCGCCGCGAGGCGCTCGTGCGAGAACTCGACGTAGACGCGTTCGCCCTGGCGGCCGAGCACGTCCACCTTCTTGACCATCGGCACCCGGAGCAGCCGCCGCTTGACGTCCTCGGCGATGTCGCCGAGTTCCGCCTGGCCGATGCCGTCGCCCTTGACGGCGTACATCAGGGCGTACACGTCGCCGTATTCGTCGTTGAAGATCGGGCCGACGACACCTTCGGGCAGCTCGAGCTCAATGTCGCTGACCTTCTTGCGCGCCTGGTACCAGGCCTCGAGCTGGTCTTCCTTCGAGGTGCCGCCGCGGACCGTCAGCGTCATGCCGCCGAAACCCTGCCGCGCGAACGTCACGACCTTCTCGTAGTGGTCGATCTGCTCGAATTTCTTCTCCATGCGGTTCAGCACTTCGTCCTGGATCTGCTGCGAGGTGGCGCCCGGCCAGATCACCATGGCCGTCATCGACGGCACGGAGAAGTTCGGGTCTTCGAGCTGCCCGAGCCGCGGGAAGCCGACGACGCCGGCCACCGCGATCACCAGGATCAGGAACAGCACGATGGAGCGGTGCTCGAGCGCCCACTCCGAGAGATTGAACGATTTCATCGGGCGGCCTGGCGGATGTTGGTGGCTTCAACGGCAGCCGGGAGCGCGACCTTGAGCCCCGGCGCCATCTTGTGCACGCCGGCGACGACGACGAGTTCACCCGCCGGCGGCCCGGAGACGAGCACTTCGTCGTTGCGATAGGCGTGCACGGCGACCGGCACGAGCTCGACCGTCCCGGCCGCCTCGGTCTTCGATCGATGCACGACCCACAGCGCGGGCTGCCCCTTGCTCTGGGTGATCGACGAGGCCGGAAGCGCGGCCGCTGACGCGGACGACACGGGACGTTCCACGACGAGCGTGGCCGTGGCGCCGAGCGGCAGCGGCCGCGGGGGGGTCGGTTTCAGGCGCGCACGGAACGTCCGTGTCTGCGCGGCGGCCTGCGGCGCAAGTTCGCGCAGGCCCACTTCGAATTTCTCGTCGGGCGCGCTCGCGAGCCACGCGCGGTAGTGCGCCTGCTTGAACGTGGCGAGGTGGTCCTCCGGCACGTCGATGACGATCTCGGGCTCGCCTTCGTTCGCGAGCGAGACGACCGGCTGGCCTGCGGCCACGACCTGGCCGACCTCGAAGCGCACGGCCGTGACGACGCCGCTGCGCGGCGCGCGCAGCATGGTGTAATGCAACTGGTTGCGTGCCAGTTCGAGCTGTCGCGCCTGGGCCGCTGCGGCGGCCTTCGTCGTCTGCGCGGCACT
>DASUYI010000051.1:0-3104 GCA_036377475.1 Steroidobacteraceae bacterium
TCGAGTGTCCGTGCGAACAGCCGGTAGCCGTGACGTTCGGGATCCTCGAAGGCGCGGCTGCCGGGGTCGAGGAACGGGCCCATCGGC
This sequence comes from Steroidobacteraceae bacterium, assembly GCA_036377475.1. GTDB lineage: Bacteria > Pseudomonadota > Gammaproteobacteria > Steroidobacterales > Steroidobacteraceae > RPQJ01. Next base: position 88 of record DASUYI010000051.1, read on the forward strand.
GAGATGAAGCACGCGAGCCGGCGATCGCAGAGCCGGAACAGCCGTTCGCAGTAGTCGACCGTCTGCCGGACCGACTCACGGGTCTGCCCGGGCAGCCCGATCATGAAGAACACGTCGATCCGCCGGCAGCCGTGTCGCAGCGCCGCGGTGAACACGGCCTCCATGCGGGCGTTGTCGTACGGCGGTTCACCGTCCTGCGCCTGCCGCAGGGCCGGGTCGTGGCTGTCGGGACTGATCTCCATGCTCCAGCGCGGCACGTGCCGTTCGATCCCCTGCAGGAACTCCTCCGGCGGCAAGTCCAGGAACTCGAAGATGATCTCGTTCGGCAGTCGCGCGTGGCGCAGGCGCTCCAGCACCTCTCGCGCCGCATCGGGCCCCGCCTGCAGCACGTCGCCCACCAGGTAAATGGGCGCGCGCGAGATCCGCGCGATCGCCGCCATGTTCGCCACGAGGCTTCCCGGCGAGCGGAACGCCGGGCGCGTGCGCTGCGCCAGCGACCTGAAGGTCGTCCGCGACGCCCCGCACGTGACGCAATCGTGCGAGCATCCCTTGACGGTCAGCAGCGCCGTCATCGGGTTCTGCAGCCAGTGCTGCAGCGGCAGCGTGCTCGCGAGGTCGCGATGCCGCAGGACCATGCCGGCGAAGACGTCGGGCCGCAGGTCGGCGTAGTCGAGCATCTCCGGCACGTATCCCTGCGGGTTGACGCGGACCTCGTCGCCCCGCTTCCAGGTCAGGTTCGGGACGTCGTCGCACGCTGCGCCGCGCCGCAGCGCCTCGAGCAGGCGCAGCAGCGGGGCCTCGGTGCTGTCGCCGCGCAGCACGAAGTCGACCTGTGGGTAGCGGATCAGCTCCTCGTGGAAGTAGCTCGCCGAGAGCCCGCCCATGATCACCGGCACGTCCGGATGCCGTTCCTTGCAGAGCCGCGCGACCTCGAGCGCACCGTGCGCGTGCGGCAGCCAATGCAGGTCGATGCCGATCGCCCGCGGCGCCAGCCCCGCGAGGAAGCGCGGCACGTCGAAGCGCGCGTCGCGCATCATGCGCAACGCCAGGTTGACGATCCGTACGTCGAAACCCCGCGCGTGCAGGTAGCTCGCGATCGTGAGGAAGCCGAGCGGGTACATCTCGAACACCGGGGACGAGGGCACCATGTCGCTGACCGGGCCGTAGAGGATCGCGTGGCGCCGGAAGTCGTACACGCTCGGGGCGTGCAGCAGCAGCAGGTCGGTGGCCGCACGCGATGTCACGCGGCGCCCGCCGTAGCGGCCACCGCGGGACACAGCCACCGCCCCACTGCCCGCAGGCGCTCGAGCCCGCGCACCTCTTCCGGGAACAACGGGATCTCGACGACCGGCAGGTGGGCGAAGTCCGCGCGGAGCCGCTGCAGGTGGCCCTGTTGCTGGCGCATCCGCTGCACGAGGAACGGCGAATCGGGGTCCCGCACGACGTTGTTCACGACGATGCGGTCGATGTGCAGGTCGTAACGGCGGAGCTCGCGCACGACGCCGTCGAGCTGGTTCACGCTGAGCGCCTCTGGGATCGTCACCATCGAAAACCTGACCTGGCGGCGCAGGAACTCCATGCACTCGGCCGCGAGCTGGCGCCAGCGCGCGATGATCGCGATGACCGGTTCCTTGCGCTCGCCCGAGGTGCGCAGGTGCGAATAGATGCGCGGCGCCGCGCGCAGGTGCTCCTCGAGCATCGCCGGCATGCCGAGCAGCGCGAGCGTCTGGCCGAGCGGCGCCGTGTCCCAGACGACGTGGCGATAACGCGCGTCGCGCGCGAGCCGCCGGATGTAGTCGACCATGAACTCCTCGTTCAGGCCCGGCAGGACCGAGGTCATGAACTGCACGAACGAGGGGTAGTCGACGTCCACGAAGCTCGAGAACACCCCGTAGACGTCGCGCCCGAACGCCTCGTCCCACATGGCGCGGACGTCGTCGAGGCCGAATTCCGTCATGTGGAGGCCGGGGTACACCTCGCGATCGCGGTGCACGCCCTCGACGCCGAAAATGTGGGAGAGCGAGGGCGTCGGATCGGTCGAGATCACGAGGCTGGGTTCGCCGGCCTCCGCCTGGGCCAGCGCCGTCGCAGCGGAACACGTGGTCTTGCCGACGCCGCCCTTGCCCAGATAGACGTGGACCCGCGTGGCCGCGGCGGCCGTCGATGGGAGTGCGTGGGGCATCGTCGAAGACGCCTGCAGGTCGATCCGAGACCCCTGCAGCATGCCACCGCAGTGCGGTGGCCGGGATCCGGAACCCCGCCTACACCGCCTTCGTCTTGTGCTGCGTTTCGAGCCAGGTCCGGATGCGCTTGGCGTCGGCGATCCGGGTGAGCTTGCCGAACGAATTCAACAGCACGATCACGACCTGGCGGCCGTCGATCACGGTCTGCATCACCAGGCAGCGGCCGGCCTCGGAGATGTAGCCGGTCTTCTGGACGCCGACCTGCCAGTCGGGTTTCTCGACCAGTGAATTGGTGTTGCGGAACTGCAGCGCCTGCCGGCCGACGTGGACGGTGTGCTCGACGGCGGTCGAGTACTTGCCGATCGTCGGGATTTCGCCCGCCGCCAGCACGAGCTTGGCGAGATCGCAGGGGCTCGCGACGTTGAGCTTCGACAGTCCCGTGGGCTCGACGAAATACGCGGTCTTCATGCCGAGCTCGGCGGCCTTCGCGTTCATCGCCCGCACGCAGGCCGTCAGGCCTCTGGGATAGGAGCGGCACAGCGCGTATGCCGCACGGTTCTCGGACGACATGAGGGCGAGCCGCAGCATCTCGTGACGCGGCAGCTCGGCTCCCATGCGCAGCCGCGACCGCGTGCCCTTCACGAAGTCGAGATCGTCCACGTCGATCACGTGGACCTTGGTGCCGTCGCGGACCAGGACGCGTTGGGCCGGCCCGCGCTCTCCCGGCGGCGGCCGCAGCGCCGACATCGGCGGCGTCGCCGGCTGCCCGGGCCCGCGCCGGCGCACCCGGGCGATCGCTTCCGCCAGGCGCTCGGCGCTGATCGGCTTCAGCAG
>DASUYI010000052.1:0-5285 GCA_036377475.1 Steroidobacteraceae bacterium
TCGTCGCGCCGCTGCTCGCGCTCGTGTTCGGCATCTGGCTGCGTTGGCTGCCGGTGGCGGGCTGGATGCCGGGCCGTCATTCCGACCTCGTGCTGCCGGTCGTCGCGCTCGCCCTCCCGGTGGTGGCGTTCGTTGCGCGGCTCATGCGCGGGAGCCTGCTCGAGGTGCTGCGCGCTCCCTGGATTCGCGCCGCGCGGGCACGGGGACTTCCGGCGCGGGCCGTCGTCCTGGGTCACGCGCTGCCGGCGGCATTGCTGCCGGTCGTGAGTTACGCGGGGCCCGCGGCCGCCGCGGTGCTGGCCGGCTCGCTGGTCGTCGAGACCCTGTTCGGGCTGCCCGGCATGGGCCGCCACCTCGTGCAGGGCGCGCTCAATCGTGACTACACGCTCGTGATGGGCATGGTGATCTTCTACGCGGCGTTGCTCCTGTCGCTGAACCTGGTGGTGGACCTGCTCTACGGCTGGCTCGACCCGCGGATCCGGCATGGCTGAGGCGACGCTCAGTCTGGCGGCGCCGCGTCGTGCCGGTCTCTGGACGGACGCATGGTCACGCCTGCGCCGGAGTCGCGCGGCCTGGCTGGCAGCGCTCGCGCTAGCGGCGCTCGTGCTCGCGTCGCTCGTCGGCCCGGCGCTGAGCGCGTACGCGGTCGACCAGGTGGACTGGACGCAGGTCGCTCTCGCATCGCCGCCGTCGCTCGACACCGGCCACTGGTTCGGCACCGATGCCAACGGACGCGACCTGTTCGTGCGCGTCTGGATCGGCACGCGCGTGTCGCTGCTGGTCGCGGTGCTCGCGACGATCGTCAGCGTCGTGATCGGCGTCGGCTGGGGCGCCACCGCCGGCTACCACGGCGGGCGCCTGGACGACTGGATGATGCGCTTCGTGGACGTGCTCTACGCGCTGCCGTACATGTTCTTTGTGATCATCCTGACGGTCGTGTTCGGCCGCAGCCTGGTGCTGATCTTCCTCGCGATCGGCGCCGTCGGCTGGCTCACGATGGCGCGCATCGTGCGCGGGCAGTCGCTCGCGCTACGCCAGCGCGAGTTCGTCGAGGCCGCGATCGCGCTCGGGCTGCCGGCGCACACGATCATCTTCCGCCACGTCGTGCCGAACGTGCTCGGCACGGTGATCGTCTACGCCACGCTCACCGTGCCGCAGGTGATCCTGTTCGAAAGTTTCCTGAGCTTCCTCGGCCTCGGCGTGCAGGAGCCACTCACGAGCCTCGGGCGGCTGGTGGCCGAAGGCGCGCTCGAGATGGAAACGTCGCCCTGGCTGCTGCTGATCCCGTCGGCCGTGCTTGGCACGATCCTGCTGTGCCTGAACTTCCTGGGCGACGGGTTGCGCGACGCGCTCGACCCGCGCGAGCGACGATGAGCGATCCGTCCGCCGCCTTGCTGCAGATCGAGCGCCTCGCAGTGCGCTTCGGGACGGCGCGCGGGCCGGTGCAGGCGGTGGAGGACGTGTCGCTCGAGGTGCGGGCCGGCGAGTGCGTCGCGGTCGTCGGCGAGTCGGGCTCGGGCAAGACGCAACTGCTGCTCGCGTGCCTGGGGCTGTTGGCGCAGAACGGACGCGCGTCGGGATCGGTGCGCTTCGAGGGCGGCGAGTTGCTCGGCGCGAGCGAGGCGTCGCTCAACCGCGTGCGCGGCACCGGCATCGGACTGTTGTCGCAGGACCCGGCGAGCTCGCTGACTCCGCACCTGCGCATCGAGACGCAGCTGGTCGAGCTGTTGCTCGATCGCGGGCTCGCGAGCACGGCGGAAGCGCGGCAGCGCGCGATCGCGGGCCTGCGCGAGGTCGAGATCGCGGAACCCGAAGCACGACTGCGACAGTACCCGCACGAACTCTCGGGCGGCATGCGTCAGCGCGTCGCGCTCGCGATGGCGCTCATGGGACGGCCGCGGCTGCTGCTCGCGGACGAACCGACGACGGCGCTCGACGTGAGCGTGCAGGCGCGCATCCTCGAACTGCTCGCGCGCGTGCGGGACCGCGGCTTGGGGCTCCTGATCATCACGCACGACCTCGGCGTCGTCGCCGGCCTCGCCGATCGAGTCGCGGTGATGTACGCCGGACGCATCGTCGAGCACGCACCGGTCGGGCAGCTGTTCGCGACGCCGGCCCATCCGTACACGGCGGCGTTGCTCGCGGCCGTGCCGCGCGTGCGCGGCGGCGACGCGTCCGGCCGACTCGCGGGCATCGAGGGCGATCCGCCGCGGCCGGGCGAGACGGCCCCGGGCTGCGCCTTTGCGCCCCGCTGCAGCCGCGCCAACGCGCGCTGTGCGCAGACGCGACCCGAACTGCGCACGCTTCCCGGTGAGAGCGACGCCGTGGCCTGTCACTGGCCGCTACGCGCGGAGGCGGCGCTCGCGTGACGCCATTACTGCAGGTCGACCGCATCAGCGTGCGCTATGCGCTGCGCGGCTCGTCGTGGGTCGCGCCGAAACGTTCGCTCGACGCGCTGCGCGAGGTCTCGGTCGACGTGCCGGAGGGCGGCCGCCTCGGTATCGTCGGCGAATCCGGTTCGGGCAAGTCGACCCTGGCCCGCGTCGTGCTCGGGTTCGTGCACGCCCACGCCGGCCGCGTGCTCTGGCGCGGTCGCGACATCGAATTTCACGACCGCCTCGCGATGCGCGCGCTGCGACGCGAGTTGCAGGTCGTGTTCCAGGACCCGTTCGGCAGCCTCGATCCGCGCATGACCGCCGGCCAGGCGATCGGCGAGGCGTTGCACGCGCTGGCCCCCGGGCCCGTGACACCGAGCGAGGCGGAAGAGCGTATCGCGTCGTCCCTCGAGGAAGTCGGACTCGCCTCGGCGCTGGCCGACCGGTATCCCCACGAGTTGAGCGGCGGCCAGTGCCAGCGTGTCGCGATTGCGCGGGCGACCGTCGTGCGGCCACGGCTGCTCATCTGCGACGAGGCGGTGAGCGCGCTCGACGTCTCGGTACAGGCACAGGTCGTGAACCTGCTGCGGGACCTGAGCGAGCGGCACCGGATGGCGCTGCTGTTCATCAGCCACAACCTGGCCGTCGTCAGGCACCTCTGTGACGACATCGCCGTGCTGTGCCAGGGTCGGCTGGTCGAGCGGGGCGACCGGCAGCGGATCTTCGAGGCGCCGCGCGCGGACTACACTCGCGCGCTGCTGGCGGCGGTGCCGGAACCGATCGTCAGGAAGAGGGGATAGCGGATAGCGGATAGCGGATAGCGGATAGTAAGAACCGGGCCGGCCCGCCCACCCGCGAAGCGCGTTCTTTCACTATCCCCTATCCCCTAACCCCTATCCCCTTAGCGAAGTAGGTCTTTCCCGCGGTTGGCAGCCCCGGGGGGGCTGTGGTTACCTGCGCAGCGATCGGGCGCGCGCGGGCGCCTGGCGGGAGACGCATGGACATCGATCTCGGCCTGCTGGCGCTCACTGCCGTGTCGATCGGCTTCGTGCACACGCTGATCGGACCGGACCACTACCTGCCGTTCGTGGCGATGTCCGCGGCGCGCAGGTGGACGCGTCGCAAGACGCTGCTCGTGACCGCGGTCTGCGGCATCGGGCACGTCACGGGATCGATCCTGCTCGGCTTCGTCGGCATCGCCATTGGCGCGGCCCTGCATCGGCTGCAGTGGATCGAGGGCCTCCGCGGCGACCTCGCGGCCTGGGCGCTCATCGCTTTCGGTCTCGTGTACATGGCCTGGGGCTTGAAGCAGGCCTGGCGCAAACGCGAGCACTCGCACGAGCACGTGCACGCCGACGGCACGCGCCACCGCCACACGCACGCGCACCAGGTCCGTGACGAACACATGCACGTCCACGTCCAGGTCGATACCGACGGCGTCCGCAGCGTCACGCCCTGGGCACTGTTCGTCGTCTTCGTCCTCGGTCCTTGCGAGGCGCTGATCCCGCTGTTGATGTACCCGGCCTCGCAGCACAGCGCGTGGGGCGTCACGCTGGTGGTGGTGGCCTTCGCGGTCACGACCCTGCTCACGATGCTCGGCCTCGTCTACCTGGCCGTCCGCGGTCTCGAGCGTTTTCCGCTGGCCTCGGCCGAGCGATATACGCACGCACTCGCCGGCGCGGCGCTGAGCCTCTGCGGCGCGGGGATCGTGCTCGGGCTCTGAGTAAGACAGGGGCCAGGGGATAGGGGTTAGGGGTTAGTGAGGGAGCCGCCTGCGGCGCCGAGCCGCGGTGCGCACTTTTCGCACTATCCCCTAACCCCTACCCCCTATACCCTTATAATTCAGGGGTTCCCGTTGCAGGCGTCCCCATGTCCACCCGCACTGTCCGTCCGAGCCCCGGTCTCGCCAACGTCCGTTACGAGATCCGAGGCAAGCTCGCCCGTCGCGCCCTGGAAATGGAGCGCATGGGTTACGACATCGTCTCGCTGAACATCGGCAACCCGGGCGCCTTCGGCTTCCGCACGCCCGAGACCATGCGGCTCGCCATGATCGAGAACCTGCGGGGCGCCGAGGGGTACTGCCACCAGAAGGGCATCTTCCCCGCGCGTGAAGCCGTCGTGATGCAGCAGCAGGACCGCGGCGTCCGCGGCGTGACGGCCGACGAGGTGTTCATCGGCAACGGCGTGAGCGAGCTGATCGACCTGACGCTGCGGGCGCTGCTCGCCGCCGACGAGGAAGTGCTGGTCCCGAGTCCGGACTACCCGTTGTGGACCGCCGCCGTGAACCTGAACCGCGGCCGCGCGGTGCACTATCCCTGCCGGCCCGAGCGCGGCTTCGTGCCGGACCCCGAGGAACTCGAGACGCTGATCACGAAGCGCACGCGCGCCATCGTCGTGATCAACCCGAACAACCCGACCGGCGCCGTCTATCCGCGCGCCGTGCTCGAGGGCATCGCGCGCATCGCCGAGAAGCATCACCTCGTCGTGTTCGCGGACGAGATCTACGACCAGATGACGTACGACGGCGCCGAGTTCGTGCCGATGGCGACGCTCGTGCACCACACGCTGTGCTGCACGATGAGCGGCCTGTCCAAGGTCTATCGCGCCTGCGGTTATCGCGTCGGCTGGGCCTCCTTCTCGGGCGACCTCGAGAACTCGCGCGAATACCTGGCGGGCCTCGAGTTGCTGTCGTCGCTGCGACTCTGCAGCAACGTCGCCGGCCAGTGGGCCGTGCAGACGGCGCTCGGCGGCTACCAGAGCATCCGCGAACTCGTGAGCCCGGGCGGGCGGCTCTACGAATCGCGCAAGGCGATCGTTGACGCGGTCGCGCGCAGCAAGTTCCTCACGCTGACGCCACCGATGGGGGCGCTGTACGCGTTCGTCGGCGTCGACGCGAACAAGCTGCCGGGC
>DASUYI010000053.1:0-2293 GCA_036377475.1 Steroidobacteraceae bacterium
GATCGGCGAAGCCGGCTTCCTCTGCCTGGACGTCCCGGCGGAATACGGCGGCGGTGGCGGCGACTTCCGCCACGAGGCGCTGCTGTACGAGGAACTCAACCGCCGCGGCATTTCGGGCTTCGGCCAGGGCGTGCACAGCATCGCCGCGCACTACGTGCTCAATTACGGCACCGAGGAGCAGAAGCAGCGCTGGCTGCCGCGCATGGCTCGCGGCGAGCTGATCGGCGCGATCGCCATGACCGAGCCGGGTGCAGGCTCGGACCTAAAGGGCATCCGCACGCGCGCCGTGCGCGAGGGCGATCACTACGTCGTCAACGGCTCGAAGATCTTCATCACCAACGGCGGTTCGGCCGGGCTCCTGATGCTGGTCGTGCGCACCGACCCGAACGACCGCAGCCGCGGGCTGTCGATCCTGATGGTCGAGACAGAGGGTTTGAAGGGCTACCGCGTCGGTCGCGTGCTCGACAAGATGGGCTTCCACTCGCAGGACACCGCCGAGCTGTTCTTCGAGGACGTGCGCGTGCCGGTCGACTGCCTGCTGCAGCAGGAAGGCAAGGGCATGCACATGCTCATGGGCGACCTGCCGTACGAGCGGGTGCTCATCGCGCTCGCGGGCGTGGCCGCGATGGAAGGCGCGATCGACGAGACGATCAAGTACGTCCACGAGCGCAAGATCTTCGGGCACCCCGTCGCGTCGTTCCAGAACACGAAGTTCAAGCTCGCCGAGTGCGCGACGCACGCGCGCGTGGCGCGCGTGTTCATCGACCACTGCATCCAGCAACTCGTCAAGCGCGAGCTCGACACCGAGACCGCCGCGATGGCCAAGTGGTGGATCACCGACATGCAGCAGAAGGTCACCGACGAGTGCCAGCAGCTCTTCGGCGGCTACGGCTACATGAACGAGTACATGGTCTGCCGCATGTTCGCCGACTCGCGCGTGCAGCGCATCTACGGCGGCACGAACGAGGTCATGAAGGAACTGATCTCGCGCGCGCTCTGATTTCCGTCACCCCTCCGACGACCGTGCGCGAGGCCGGCATCGCCCCTGCGGCAAGGGCGTCGTAACCCCTTCCGCGCCTGCGCGAGAGGTCGCACGGCCAGCGTGAGGGCCGCGCGCAGCGCAACGTTTGGCGCTCCAATTGCTCCGACTGTCGCCGGCGTGCCGCTCGCGCCATAATGGTGCGCTGCAAAAATGCAAGTGAGCCGCGTGCACGCCATGACCGACCGCATCGAGAAGTTCGGACTGCAAGTCGCCCGTCCCCTCTACGAGTTGATCGAGCGCGAAGCGCTGCCGGCCACGGGCGTCCCCTCGGACGCATTCTGGCAAGGCTTGTCCGCCCTCGTGCACGAACTCGGCCCTAAGAATCGCGCGCTGCTCGCGAAGCGCGACGCGTTGCAGGCGACAATCGATGCCTGGCACCGCGAACGCCGCGGTACGCCGATCGACGTGTCGTCGTACAGGGCGTTCCTGGTCGAGATCGGCTACCTGGTGCCGGAAGGCCCCGATTTTGCGATCGACCCGACCAACGTCGACCCCGAGATCTCGAGCACGCCCGGCCCGCAGCTCGTCGTGCCGGTCATGAACGCACGCTATGCGCTCAATGCGGCGAATGCACGGTGGGGCAGCCTGTACGACGCGCTCTACGGCACCGACGCGATGGGCGATGCGCCGCCGCCCGGTCCGTACGATCCGCAGCGCGGCGCCCGCGTGATCGCGTGGGCGAAGCAATTCCTCGACTCGGTCGCACCGCTGGTCGATGCGGTTCACGCCGACGTGATGGGCTATCACGTCGATGCCGGACAACTCGTCGCGGATACAAAGAACGGCACGGCGGTGAAATTGCAGGACGCGACGGTGTTCGCCGGCTATGCCGGGGACGCGGCGGCACCGCGCGCAGTGCTGTTGAAACGCCACGGCCTGCACGTCGAGATCCTGGTCGATCGCGCGAGCCGCATCGGCAAGGCGGACGCGGCCGGCGTGGCCGACGTGCTGCTCGAAGCCGCGATCACGACGATCATGGACTGCGAAGACTCGGTGGCGGCCGTGGATGCCGACGACAAGGCGCTCGCGTACCGCAACTGGCTCGGCCTGATGCGGGGCGACTTGGTCGAGGAAGTGGAGAAGGGCGGCCGCAGGTTCGAGCGCGCCATGAACCCGGATCGCCAGTACGTGAGCCCGGCCGGCAAGCCGTTCGTGCTCAAGGGCCGCTCGCTCATGCTCGTGCGCAACGTCGGGCACCTCATGACCAACCCGGCCGTGCTCGACCGCGACGGCCGCGAGGCGTTAGAGGGA
>DASUYI010000054.1:0-2763 GCA_036377475.1 Steroidobacteraceae bacterium
GCCGAGCCTGCGCCTGCCGGTCATCGGGCCGAGGTCGAGCTCCTCGCCGGGCGGGGCTACCCGCAGGTTGCCGAGGGCGAGGATGCCGTCGTGACACGACAGGCACAGCCGCGAACTGCCGGTGGGCTGGTTGGGCGCGGCCTGCAAGGTACTGCTCGTGTAGAGCTGGTACGTCACTGCGGGCATGTTGCGATTCCACAGCGCGATGGTCGGGTCGGCGTTGTGCGGGGTGTGACAATAGACGCAGAGCCCGGTGGGACGGGTTTCCTTGAGCTGCCCGGGCCCTCCCGGCGTCAGGTTGTGCACGGTGAGTGCGACCTGGGTCTGCGAGGCGGTCGGCCACGATGCGCAGAGCCCGAGAGCCACGACCACGATGCCTACGCACCGCAGCCACGCCGACCGTCCAGCCGTATCACGCCGCGTCACTGCCCTGCACCTCGGTCGACTTCAGGTTCGGCCGCCGGCGACAGGATCTGGAACACCTGGATGCGCCGGTTGTATGCGTCGGCGACGTACAGCCGCTGCTGCTCGTCGATGTACAGGCCGTTGGGGATCCAGAATTGCCCTGCCTGCTGGCCCTGCTCGCCGAACCCGAGCAGCAGCCGGCCCTCCGCGTCGAAGATCTGCACGGCGTCGAACATGGCGTCCGCCACGTAGATGTGGCCCTGGCGGTCGACCGCGACACCTTTCGGTGCCGCGAAATTGCCGGCGCCGTCACCGACCTTGCCCGTTTGACTCCGGTACTGGCCGTCGGCGTCGAACACCTGGACCCGGTAGTTCAGGGCATCGGTCACGGCCAGGTCGCCCTGCGGCGTCAGCGCCAGGTGCGTCGGTGAATTGAACTGGCCCGGCCCGCCGCCGAGACTGCCGAGCGTGGCGACCTTGGCACCCTGCTCGTCGAACACGTGCACGACGTGGGCCTTTGAATCGCCGACGTAGAGCCGCCGTCGCGCAGCGTCGAACACGACCGAAGACGGACGCTGCAGGTCGGCGTGCGAGACCACGCGCACCAGTTTGCCGTCGCGATCGAGCTGCAACACCTCGCGCAGCCGGCTGTCCGCCAAGTACACCGTTCCCTGCGGTCCGGGCGCCACGGCGACCGGCGACACCAGCATGCGATCAGCGACGCGCGTGACACGCAGCTCCGTGCGTCGCGATGCGTCGAGCACGACGAGGCACTGCGCACCGGGGTCGGCGACGTAGAGCACGCCGTCGTCCACGGCCACACCCGTGGGCCGCACGAACGGTGTCTCCTGGCGCCCGGTGAGCTTGTCCGCTACGCGGCCCCACCAGCTTCTGGTGATGCCCCACGCTGATGCGCCGTCGACGGACTTCGCGAACCGGATGCGCGCCGGCTCGGGCGGGCTGGGCCAGACCGGCCCTGTGACGACCGACGGCTGCGTCTCCTTGGCCGCGCGTTCGGCGCCACGCGCGAGATCGAAGGGAGTGGCCGCCACGAGCAGGCAGGCCAGCGACACCATCCATGTTCCGCCGTGCGTCATGCTTCAGAAAGTCCGCGTGATGTTGAGTCGAAGGTTCTCGTACGTCGTCTGCACCGGACCGCGGTCGCGTCGCCCAACGCTGACGGAACAGGAGACGGTCAGTTGCGGCCAGTTGCGCCGCACGCGAAAGAAGCCCTCGGTGACAGTCTCCGTCTCGCTCTCGGTGTCCTGCTCCGTGCGCCAGGAAAGGTAACCGTCGGCCCACCAGCCGCGACGACTGTGCCACGTCCCGCCGAGGCGCGTGTCGTAGTGTCGGTTGATGCGGTCCGTATCGAGGAACTTCGATTGGGTCTGGCTGGCGTCGAGCGTCAGTTGCCAGTCGTAGCTGGGTCGCCACGTGAGGTTCTCGTTCAGCCGGACCTCGTCGTAATTGAGTCGCTCGTCACGGTAGCGGGCCGCACGCGCATTGCCGAGCGCGCGCCAGTCGCCCCAGTCACGGCGCAAGTCGACGCGCAGCGTCGTGCGGTCCTGGTCGCTCAACAGCGTGCTTTCCTGGCCCGACAGCGGATCCTGCCGCGTGAGGTCGTGGCTGAGCGAGACGGTGATCCAGTCCCAGTCCGCGGAGAGGAAATACGACTGGGTCTCGACGCGCGATTCGAGGCTGGGGTCCAGGAGGTACGAGTAGCTAACCTCGAGGGGGTCCCCGCCCTGGATCACGGCGCTCGTCGCCAGCGGCACGATCTTCGTGCGGTTGCCCTCGACCTCTATCTCGTAGTCGACGCCGACAGCGGTCGCGAGCCGCGCACCGCCGCGGACGTCGAAAATAACGATCGTCTCGGTCACGACATCCGTCTGGTTGAGCACGAAGCCGGCCCCCGCGCCGAGCTCGGGTGGCGCCTGGTACGGCTCGTCGACGACGGGGACGGCAGACGACGTGAGCTGACTGTCCGTATACGACAGGCCCCCGTCCAGCGAAGCCGTCAGCACCCCACTTTTGGGCAGCCCGTGGCTGTAGGTGACGCCGGCGTATCCGCCCTGGGCCTCGACGGTGCCTGTGTCGTAGTCGACGCGACTGCCGTAAGCGCCGAGGTCCGTCGCGACGTTGAGGAACGGCAGGTATTGGACACTTCCGTCCAAGCGCTGCGACGTCGACGAACCGTCAGTGGCTTCGATGTCCTGCAACAGGTAGTAGAGGCTGCTCGACAGGAAGGCGTTGTGCTCGAAGAACAGGTGCTCATCGAGGTCTAGGGTCTCGGTGCCGAAATCGCCGGTGCGGTCGTTATAGTTGAACTGAGTGTCGGAGTGCCGCGTGAGGTTCTCA
>DASUYI010000055.1:0-3232 GCA_036377475.1 Steroidobacteraceae bacterium
CACCGCCGCGTTCCGCGCAGCGGACCTCGGTCTCAGGGTAGCGCTGGTCGAACGGTGGTCCACGCTCGGCGGCGTCTGCCTGAACGTCGGCTGCATTCCGTCCAAGGCGTTGCTGCATGCGGCCAAGGTCATCGAGGACGCGCAGGCGATGGCCGCGCACGGCATCGCATTCGGACCGCCCCGAGTGGACGCGACCCGGCTCCGTGACTGGAAGAACCAGGTCGTCGGTCGACTCACCGGTGGCCTCACGGCCCTCGCGAAGCAACGCAAGGTGACGGTGTTGCGCGGCATCGGCACGTTCGAGAACGATCATGCCGTGCGCGTGGACGCCGACGAAGGCTCGACGGCCACGGCCACTTTCGCGCATTGCATCATCGCGGCGGGGTCGGAGTCGCTGCGCCTGCCGGGCCTGCCCGACGATCCGCGCATCATCGATTCGACCGGCGCGCTCGACCTGGACCTGCCGGATCGGCTGCTGGTCGTGGGCGGCGGCATCATCGGGCTCGAGATGGCGACCGTATACGCCGCGCTCGGCGTCAAGGTCACCGTCGTCGAACTGACCGAGGGACTGATGCCGGGCTGTGATCGCGACCTCGTGCGGCCGCTCGAAAAGCGCATTTCGAAACAGTACGAGGCGATCCTGCTGCGCACGAGAGTCACGAAAGTCGAGGCGTTCGCGGAGGGCCTGCGCGCCACGTTCGAGGGCGACAAGGCGCCCGAACCGCAGTTCTACGACAAGGTGCTGATCGCGGTCGGCCGCACGCCGAACGGCAAGGGCCTCGGCTGCGAGGCGGCCGGCGTCGTCGTCGACGAGCGCGGCTTCATCGCGGTCGACCGGCAGCAGCGCACCAACGTTCCGCATGTCTTCGCGATCGGCGACGTCGTCGGACCGCCGATGCTCGCGCACAAGGCGACGCACCAGGGCAAGGTTGCCGCGGAAGTGATCGCGGGCCACAAGCGCACGTTCGACGCACGCGCCATCCCGTCGGTGGCGTACACGGACCCCGAGATCGCGTGGGCCGGGCTCACCGAGACCGACGCGAAGGCCAGGGGCATCGGCTACGAAAAAGCCGTGTTTCCCTGGGCGGCGAGCGGGCGCTCGCTCGCGCTCGGTCGCGACGAAGGGTTCACCAAGCTGCTGTTCGACCCGGCGACGCACCGCGTGGTCGGCGGTGGCATCGTCGGCACCAATGCAGGCGACCTGATCTCCGAAGTGATGCTCGCGATCGAGATGGGGGCCGACGCTGCAGACATCGGGCTCACGATCCACCCGCACCCCACGTTGTCGGAAACCGTGGCGATGGCGGCCGAGGCGTTCGACGGCTCGCTCACGGACCTGTACCTTCCGCGCAAGGTTTCGCAGCGGAAGGAATCCGCCCGCTGACCACAGCGCTGGAGCATGCACCCGACGCTGACCAGGACCCTGCGACTGCTCGGACTGCTCGAGTCCGGGCGACGACTCGAATTGCAGCTTCGCCTGCGGGGCGAGCGGTCGCTGCCGCAGGCGATGATCATCGGCGCGATGAAGTGCGGCACGAGTTCGCTGCACAACTACCTGACGCAGCACCCGGGCGTGATCGCGCCGCTCCGCAAGGAAGTGCATTACTTCGACGTCCGGTTCGACCAGGGGGAGCGCTGGTACCGTGCCAATTTCGGCCGTGCGGGCGAGCCCGGCCTCAACCTCGACAGCAGTCCGTATTACCTGCTTCACCCGCTGGCACCGCAGCGCGCCCATGCGCTCGTGCCGGAGGCGAAGCTGATCGTGCTGTTGCGCGACCCGGTGCGTCGCGCCTACTCGCACTACTGGCACGAGCGACACAAGAAGCGCGAGAGCCTGTCGTTCGAGGAAGCGATCGCCGCCGAGCCGGCCCGCCTCGGCGACGATGAACAGCGGCTCGCGCGCGGAGAGCTCAGGCAGAGTCGCGCGCACCAGCACTACAGCTACCTCGCGCGCGGACGATATGCGGAGCAACTCGAGCGATGGTGGCGACACTACCCGCGCGAGCGGCTGCTCGTACTGCGGTTCGAGGACCTCGCGCGCGACCCCTTGGCCGTGCTCGACCGGACCCTGGAGTTCCTCGGCCTTCCTTCGATCGAAAATGTGCGCCTCGAGGCGCGCAATGCGCGGAAGTATCCGCCGATGAATCCGGCCACGGAGGAGCGGCTGCGCGACTATTTCGCGCCGCACGAGGCGCGTCTGCAGACGCTGCTCGCCGAATCAGCCGGCGCGTAGCCCGAGCGCTCGCTAGGCCCTAGGCGAGGCGTCGCAATGCTTCGAGGTAGCGGGCCTCGTCCGGCGGCAGCCCCGCGCGCTGCGCCTGCCAGAGAGCCTCGCCGAGGCAGTCGATCATCGCGTGCTCCACGGCATGGACGTCGCGCAGGCGCCCGAGCAGCGCGCGGTGAACTTCGGCGATGCCGGCCGGCCGGTCGGTCGCCACCTGCTCGCGGATCGCGAGGTGCAGACCCATGTGCAGGAACGGATTGGTCTGGCCGCCCTCCGGCGTGTAGTCGCGCTGGAGCGCGTCGTCGACGGACTCGAGCACGCGGGCATAGTCCGGATGCAGCTCGACCACGCCGATGATCTGGTCCTCGACCGGCTCGACCGGGAGCGACTCGCGGTGCTTGCGCCAGGCCTCGGCATACATCCGGCGCAGCGCCGATCGGTCCCGGTCGTGGAAGAACGGCATCAGCGGGCCTTGCGCTTCGTCGGCGCGGTCGCGGGCTGCCGCAACGGGAGTGTGGCGGGCAACGGCAGCGTCTTGTCGCGGTACTCGCACAGGTCGACGACCGGGCAGCGCGGGCACTCGGGCACGCGCGCCTTGCAGACGTAGCGGCCGTGCAGCAACAGCCAGTGGTGCGCGTCGAGCAGGTATTCCGCCGGCACCTTCCGCAGCAGTTGTTCCTCGACCGCGCGCGGATTCGAGCCCCGCACGAGCCCGAGCCGGTTCGACACACGGAAGATGTGCGTGT
This sequence comes from Steroidobacteraceae bacterium, assembly GCA_036377475.1. Classification (GTDB taxonomy): domain Bacteria; phylum Pseudomonadota; class Gammaproteobacteria; order Steroidobacterales; family Steroidobacteraceae; genus RPQJ01. The sequence continues at coordinate 2,971 of DASUYI010000055.1, forward strand.
CGACCGGCATGGTCGGCTCGCCGAAGGCGCTGTTCAGGACCACGTTCGCGGTCTTGCGGCCCACGCCCGGCAGCGATTCCAGCGCTTCACGATCGCGTGGTACCTCGCCGCCGTGCGCGTCGAGCAGGATCCGGCACATCGCGAGGATGTTCTTCACCTTGGTCGGATACAGGCCGATCGTGCGCACGTACCCGGCGAGGCCCTCCGCGCCGAGCGCGAGCAAGGCCTGCGGCGTGTTCGCGACCGGAAAGAGCTTGCGGGT
>DASUYI010000056.1:0-4060 GCA_036377475.1 Steroidobacteraceae bacterium
GCAAGCTGGTCGAGGCCGAGAAGCAGGCGCTCGCCGCGGGCAAATCACGCAAGGAAGGGATCCAGGCGGCTTACGACCGTTTCTATTCCGGGGACATCGCCCAGGAGTTCGTGCGCGGCGTGCAGGAACAGGGCGGGCTGATCACGCTCGCCGACCTCGCCGGCTGGAAACCGAAGGTCGAGCAGCCGCTCCGTACGAGTTACCGCGGCATCGACGTCTACAAGCTCGACGTGTGGACGCAGGGCCCTGCGCTGCTGCAGTCGCTCAACATCCTCGAGAACTTCGACTTGCGCGCGATGGGCTACAACAGCGCCAACTACGTGCACACGGTCTACCAGGCCATGAACCTGGCCTTTGCGGACCGCGACTTCTATTACGGGGATCCGGCCTTTTCGCCGGCCGAGCCGACCCGGGGCCTGCTCTCGAAGGAGTATGCGAAGCAACGCGCCGCCACGATCCGCATGGATCGCAACGACGCGACCGCGGGCCCCGGCGACCCCTACCCGTTCCAGGACGGCAGGAACCCGTACGCGGACCTGTTGCAGCAGAAGCAGCGTCGCGCCGCGCTGGGAGCGGCCCAGCCGCCGGGGATGACCGCGCAGCAAGACGCCGACTTCGTCGAAGCCTTCCGCGCCGGCACCACCTCGCAGGTGGCCGCCGACGCCGAAGGCTGGCTCGTCGCCGTCACGCCGAGCGGCGGCTGGGTTCCCGCGACGATCGCGGGTCGCACCGGGATCGGCCTGAGCCAGCGCGCGCAGTCGTTCGTGCTCGATCCGGCCGAGAACCCGTTCAACGTGATCGAACCCGGCAAGCGACCGCGCGTGACGCTCACGCCGAGCCTCGCGCTGCGCGACGGCAAGCCGTGGCTCGCCTTCGCGGTGCAGGGCGGCGATACGCAGGACCAGAACCTGCTGCAGTTCTTCCTGAACGTGGCCGAATTCGGCATGACGCCGCAGGAGGCGGTCGAGGCCGCGAACTTCAACAGCTACCAGATGCACGCCTCGTTCGACCTGCACGAGTCGCAGCCGGGTCGCATCATGCTGAACTCGACCATGCCGCAATGGGTCTCCCGGGAACTGGCCTTGCGCGGCTACAAGCTCGAGTTCGAGCCCCGCAGCTCCGGCCCGATCAACGCGATCCTCGTCGACCCCGAAAACGGCAGTTTCTGGGGCGGTTCGAGCAACCACGGCGAGGATTACGGCATCGGCTGGTAGGACGGCTGACGCGCCTGCAAGCGTCCGGGTCGCGCGCAGGTAAGCCGGCGGAAGGGTCCGCTCGGCGTTCGTCCTGCGCGGACGTTCGCGCTTTCCGTCGTCGGCTTCTCACCGAGCGTAGCGAACTTACGGTTCGCTTCGCGTCCGCTTCGGCCCATTTCTGCCGGCCCGTCGTCGCGGCTACGCTCGCCGCACCATGTACCAGCGACTGTTGCTGCCGATCGCGATCATGCAGGGGCTCTGGCTCCTGCGTCGCACGCCGACACTGCCGGCGCCCGTCGGCGACTCGGGTCGCGTGGGGTCCGGCTTCGTGCCGGCGCTCAAGCTGGCCGGCGTCGGCGATTCGATCATGGTCGGCACGGGCGTCCGTGAGCAATGCCACTCGCTGACCGCCACCTATGCCCGGCTGCTGCACGCGCGGCTCGGCTGCGCGGTCGACTGGCGCGTACACGGCCGCAACGGCGCCACGTCGGGCCAGGTCCTGCGGGAGGTGGTGCCGACGGTGCAGCGCGCCCACGTCTACGTCCTGTCATGCGGCGTCAACGACGCGACCCATCAGGTTTCCGTCGACGAATTCGCGCAGAACCTCGCCGGGATCCTGGAAGAGTTGCGGACGAGGTCTCCCCGCGCCGCAATCCTGTACGGCGGATTGCCGCCGCTCGAGACGTTCCCCGCGCTGCCGTGGCCGCTCAAGGCCGTGCTGGCCGAGCGGGTGCGCCAGTTGCGGGCGGCGGCGACGGACGTGATCGACCGGCACAGGCGCGTGTTCCACTTCCAGTTCCCGCCGGCGATGTCGCCCGACCATTTCGCGAGCGACGGCTTTCACCCGCACGAGCACGCGTGCGAACGCTGGGCGGCGGGACTCATCGACCTCTGGCCGCCGACGCTCGCCGGCAAGCGGCGGCTCAGGCGCGACGCCGAAGAGCAGGAGACCGAACGGGTCGGTCAGGACGACGCGGCCAGCTGCTCCCTGTAGTAGAGGCGCGCCGCGACCAGCCAGGCGATGGCCACCAGCGCGAACCCGGCGCCGAGACTCACCCCCCACTCGCCCGCCGTGATGCGTTCGTCACGCAGGATCCTCAGGATCAGCTGGTTCTGCCCGAGGAACGGCACCGCGAGCATCCACGTCTGCGTGCGCACGGGCGCGACCATGAGCACGAGCGTGGGCACCATCGGCAGGAAGATCAGCAACGGCAGGTATCCCTGCGCCTCCCGGTAACTCCGGGCGAAGGCCGCGAGCGCCGTCAGCACCGTGGCGCCGAGCAGCACGATCGGCAGTATCACGACGAACAACTGCAGCAGCGCCGACGGCCCGAACGCGAACGAGCTGTCCGGCAAGTCGCTCGGCAGCAGTGCGAACGAGATGCGGTAGGCGAGCAGCGTCGCCGTGATCGTGAGCAGCGCGAAGATCGCGGTCGCGAGGATCTTCGCGCTGATGATCGCCTCGCGCGATGCAGGCGTGGCGAGCAGCGGCTCGAGCGACTGACGCTCACGCTCGCCTGCCGTCGCGTCGATCGCGACCTGCATGCCGCCGATGAACGCCAGCAGCAGCAGTAGGTACGGCAGCAGCTGCTGGCTCAGGTCGAAGCGTGCCTCGGGCGTGGAGACGTCGCGCGAGCCGACCTGCAACGGCCGCGCCACCGCAGGATGGATGCCGCGCGCGATCAGGCGCAGCGTGCCCACCGTGTCGGAGTAGCCGTCGAGCAGGCCGCGCACCCGCGCGATTGTCGCGCCGGTCGACATCGGCCGCGAGCTGTCGAAGATCACCTCGACGCCCGCGGGCCGGCCGTTGCGCCAGTCCTCGGCGTACTCGGGGTCGATGCGCAGGATCACGTCGTGCTTCTGTGCGCGCACGGCCGCGTCCGGGTCTTCCGGCGCCGCAATCACGTCGACGTTCTGCTGCCCGAGCCAGTCGACCAGGTTCGGGGCATGGTCGCCGCCGATGACGGGCAGCGCGAGCGTCGATTCGAGCTGCGCCGCCTGCTTGCGCACGCCGAGCGCCGCCGTACCGCCGATGATCGTCGGCACCGCGAGCGGCATCACCAGGAACGCAACGGCCACCATGCGCCGGTCGCGGAACGCATCCAGCAGCTCCTTGCGCAGCACGACCCGGAGCGCCCTCATTCGTAGAGGCCCTCCTCCGTGCCGATCGCCTTGACGAACGCGTCCTCGAGGTTCGGGCAGCCCGTGCTCTCGCGCAGTTCGTCCGGCGAACCCGAGGCGACGACCCGGCCGTGCGCGATGACCACGATGCGGTCGCAGAGCCGCGCGACCTCCTGCATGATGTGGCTCGAGAACAGCACGCAGCGGCCGTCGTCGCGCAGCCGCAGCAGGAACTCGCGCAGCGCGCGCGTGGTCATGACGTCGAGCCCGTTGGTCGGCTCGTCGAGCACGACGTTGCGCGGATCGTGCACCAGCGCGCGCGCGATCGCGGTCTTGGTGCGCTGGCCCTGCGAGAAACCCTCCGCCCGGCGGTCGATGAAGTCGTGCATGTCGAGCGCGCGACAGAGTCGCTCCGTCCGTTCCGCGATCGTGCGCCGGTCGAGCCCGTGCAGCTCGCCGAAGTACGCGACGTTCTCGCGCGCGGTGAGGCGCTTGTAGATGCCGCGTGCATCGGGCAGCACGCCGAGCGTGGCGCGGACGCGCGCTGGCTCGACGGCCGGATCGAGGCCGTCGACGAGCACCCGGCCTGCGTCGGGCGACATCAACGTGTAGAGCATCCGCAGCGTCGTGGTCTTGCCGGCGCCGTTCGGTCCGAGCAGGCCGGTGATCTCGCCGTCGCGTGCCGTGAAGCCGACGCCGTCGACCGCCTTCACCGTGCCGGTCTTGGTCTTGAACGTCTTGTG
>DASUYI010000057.1:0-4645 GCA_036377475.1 Steroidobacteraceae bacterium
GCGTCGCGCATGCGCGCGTCGCTCTTGCCGATCTTCACGCTCTCGTACTGGAGCAGGCCGTTGTGCATCCAGCAGCAAGCATAGCCGCCGCCGTGCGCCTCGCCCTGCGCGATCTCGTTCTCGTGGTGCGGGAACTTGAGGTCCATGCCGCCGCCGTGGATGTCGAAGGTGACGCCGAGGTGGCGCACCACCATCGCCGAGCACTCGATGTGCCAGCCGGGCCGCCCCGGTCCCCACGGTGATTCCCACGCAGGCTCGCCTGGCTTCGCGGCTTTCCAGAGCACGAAGTCGAGCGGGTCGCGCTTGGCCTCGTCGACCTCGACCCGCGCCCCGGCCCGCAGGTCCGCCAGGCGCTTGCCGGAGAGCCGCCCGTATGGCTCGAACTTCGCGACCGCGTAGTACACGTCGCCGTTGTCCGCAGCGTACGCGTATTCCTTGTCGATGAGCCGCTGCACCATCGCGACGATCTGTGCGACGAACTCGGTCGCACGCGGTTCGTGGTCACCGAGGCCCACGCCGAGCGCCGCGCAGTCCTCGTGGTAGGCCTGGATGAAGCGCTCGGTCAGCGCCTGCATCGGCTCGCCGTTCTGCTGCGCGCGCTGGATGATCTTGTCGTCGATGTCCGTGATGTTGCGGACGAACGTGACGTCGTACCCGGAGGCCACGAGGTGGCGACGCACGACGTCGAACACGATCAGCATGCGCGCATGGCCGAGGTGGCAGTAGTCGTAGACCGTGACACCGCAGACGTACATGCGGACCTTGCCGGGTTCGAGCGGAGTGAAAGTCTCCTTGCGTCCGGTCAGCGAATTGTGGATCTGCAGCATGGCGTGGGTTCGGTGATCGACGACGTGAAGCGGTCAGCGTGAGGAGGCGCGCAACTGCGCCGCGGCGAGCCGATGACGCGCGCGCTCTGCGCCCATCAACGCCACCAGCGGGGCCAGCTCCGGGCCGTGCGTCGTGCCGGTCAACGCCGATCGCAGCGGCATGAAGAGCCGCGCGCCCTTGCGTCCCGTCGACTCGGCCACGGCGCGCGTCCAGTTCTTGAATTCACCCTCGAACTGGACGAACAGCGCCTGCGCACGCTCGAAGAAGTCCGCGCCGGCCTCCGCGATCTGCGCGTCGGCGTCCGGCTCGACGACCAGCACGTCGGCCGTCACGACGCGGACCAGCTCATCCGCGTCCCCGGGCAGCAGCACATTGCCGCGCACTGCGGCCACGAACGCCTGCTGTTTCGGCTCCTCGCCCAGCGCATCGAGCCGCGCACCGAGCCAGCGCTCGAGTTCGTCGTTGCTCGCGTGCGTGACCGCTTCGCGCTGCCAGTGGCGCAACTGCTCCTCGTCGAAGCGCGCCGCGGAGTGACTCGTGCGCGCGATGTCGAAGTGCCGCGACAGCGACTCGACGTCGAGCCAGGCGTCGGTGCCACAGGCATGACCGAGCCGTACGAGGTAGTTGCGGATTGCCCCGGGCAGGTAGCCTTGTGCGTGCAGGTCGCTCAGGCTCGCCGCGCCTTCGCGTTTCGACAGCGGGCGGCCGTCTGCGGCGAGCACGAGCGGCAGGTGGGCGTATTCCGGGCGACGCATGCCGAGCGCCTCGAGGAGCATCAGTTGCCGTGGCGTGTTGGCGAGGTGATCGTCGCCGCGCACGACCAGCGTGATGCCCATCGCGGAGTCGTCGAGCGCGTTGCCGAGAAAAAACGAGACGCTGCCGTCGGCGCGGCGAATCACGAAATCGCCGATGTCGTCGGACAGGAACCGCTGCGACCCGTGCACGTGGTCGGTGAATTCGATTGCGCGGCCGTCCGGTACGCGAAATCGGATCGCCGGACGCCGACCGGCATCGACGCGACGTTTCACCTCGTCCGCCCCCAGGTTCGCACAGGTACGCGCGTACCGCGGCGGCCGACCCGCCGCGAGCTGCGCCTTGCGCGAGAAATCGAGCTCCTCGGGCGAGCAGAAGCACGGGTACGTCAGGCCCCGGGTCGCCAGCGTTTCGAGCGCCGCGGCATGGATCGACGCGCGCTCGCTCTGTCGATACGGGCCGTGGGCGCCGCCGACGTCGGGTCCCTCGTCCCAGTCGAGCCCCAGCCAGCGCAGCTCTGCCAGCTGTCGCTCGAGCGCCGCTTCGTGGCTGCGCTCGGCGTCGGTGTCCTCTATGCGGAGGACGAAGCGCCCGGCGGTCGCGCGCGCGGCGAGCCAGCTGAACAGCGCGGTACGCGCGTTGCCGAGGTGCAATGCGCCCGACGGGCTCGGCGCAAAACGTGTGATGTGGGCGATTCCGGACATTGGCCGGACATCTTACCGGATCAGGGCCGCACGCCGCCGCGCAAGGCTGGCCCGGCAGCGGCCGTCCGCTTACCATCCGCGCACGTCGCTCGAGGACTTCCCGGATATGCATCGCTCGCCCGCATCGGTTACACGCCCCCTGCGCCTGTGCGCCCTGGCGACGGTCCTCCTCGCGTCCTCGACAGCATTTGCGCAGGACGCGCCAGTCCCGACTTCGGGGCCGGTGCGCGTGCGATTCGAGACGACGCGGGGCGCGTTCACGGTCGAGCTCGATGCGAGCCGCGCACCGCTCAGCGTCGCCAACGTCGTGCAGTACGCGCGCGACCGGCACTACGACGGCACGATTTTCCACCGCGTGATCGGCAACTTCGTGGTCCAGGGCGGCGGCTACCTGCCGGACGGCACCGAGAAGCCGACACGGCCGGCCGTGGTCAACGAGTCCGGCAACGGGCTCAGCAACCGTCGCGGCACGGTCGCGATGGCGCGGACCGAAGACCCGCACAGCGCCACCTCGCAGTTCTACGTCAACCCCGTCGACAACCTGGCGCTCGACCCCGGCCCGAGCCGTTGGGGCTACGCCGTGATTGGACGCGTCGTCGAGGGCATGGACGTCGTCGACAGGATCGCGAGTGTCGCGACCGGTGAGCAGGGTCCGTTTCCGGACGACGCGCCGCTCGAACCGATCGTGATCCAGTCGGCGCAGGTCGTCTCCGGTCCGGTCGCCGCCGCCCAGTGAACACGGCGCGACGCGACAAGACGCTGCTGATCTCGGACCTGCACCTCGATCCGACCGCGCCGGGCATCGCGCGCCAATTCCTCGCATTCCTCGACGAGGCAGCCCGCGAAGCGCGCGCCCTCTACATTCTCGGCGACCTGTTCGAGGCCTGGCTGGGGGACGACGATCCCGAACCGGCCGGTCGCGAGGTCGTGACGGCGTTGCGACGCCTGACGAACGCCGGCGTCTCCTGCTACTTCATGCACGGCAATCGCGACTTCCTGGTCGGGCGTCGCTTCGCCACGGAGACGGGATGCACGTTGCTCGAGGACGGCACCGTCGTCGACCTGCACGGCGAGCGCGTGCTGCTCATGCACGGCGACGTGCTCTGTACGGCCGACACGCACTACCAGCGCCTGCGTCGCATCCTGCGCAACCCGGTCGTGAATTTCACGCTGCGGCACCTGCCGCTCGCCGCGCGGCGCGGCCTCGGACGCAAGCTGAGGGCCGGCAGCCGGATGCACGTGGGAAGCACCGCGGCGGACATCATGGACGTCACGCCCGCAGCGGTATTCGACACGATGCGGCGGGCCGGCGTACGCACGCTGGTGCACGGCCACACGCATCGGCCCGCGATTCACCGCTTCGAGCTCAACGGCGAGGCGGCGCAACGGATCGTGCTCGGCGACTGGTACACGCAGGGCAGCGTGCTGGAGTGGCGCGACGACGGATTCGAGTTGCGTGCTCTTGCGCGCAGCTGAAGCGGATAGCGGATAGCGGATAGGGGATAGGGATAGGGATAGGGAGAACGGCCCGCGATGCGAGCCGATCCGATTTCCTACTAACCGCTAACCGCTAACCGCTAACCGCTATCCGCTATCCACTTCCCACCGGCGTTCCCGAGTGGAACCGGAACTCCGGGTCCGGGGCGACCGCGAGGTCGGCTTCGACCGCAGCGAGGTCCGCGAGCCGCGCCTGCACACCATCGCCGCGTTTGTCCGCGAGCTTGAGGTACAACCCGGCGTGGCGCGACTCGGCCGCGGCGAGCGAGTCGTAGAACGGCCCGAGCGGGTCGCCGAGCCGCGGGATCAGGCCCAGGAAGCGCTCGTGCGAGCGGGCCTCGATCAGGGCGCCGGTCAGCAGCAAGTCGACGCGGCGTTCGGCCTCGGTCCGGCGCAAGGCCTTGCGCAGCCCTTCCGCGTAGCGCGACGGGCTCAGCCGGCGGAACGGCACGCCCAGCGTCCGGAGCCGTTGCTGGACGAGCTCGAAGTGCCGGAGTTCCTCGCGCGCGAGTCTCGACATCCGGTCGGCGAGCTCGAAGTCCTCCGGGTACGAGAACATCAGCGCGAGCGCGGTCGAAGCCGCCTTCTTTTCGCAGTTGGCGTGGTCGAGCAGCAGGTCCTGCCAGCGCTCGACGGCGAGGTCGAACCAGCGCGGATCGGTGACCGCCTGGAGGATCGGTGGCGTGCTCATCTGAACTCCCCCGCGTCGCGCGCGCCCTCGCCCGGCACGCCGGGAGAGGCGCTCCGGCGCCGTTTCATGCCGCCGCGCTCTGCAGCAGCTCGTCGATGCGAGCGATGATCGCCGTGGCCGACGGCGGCCGGTCCTGGGGCTTCTTGGCGAGCAGGCCGTCGAGCAAGCCCTG
>DASUYI010000058.1:0-2437 GCA_036377475.1 Steroidobacteraceae bacterium
GGCGGTGAATTCACCGACGTCGCCACGAACAAGGACTGGGAGCTGACCGACGGCGGCTCCTTTGCCCTGGCGGCCGATTTCGGCATCAGCCCCCAGACCCAGTGGGAGCTGTTCATCAGCCATCGCAGCTCCGCGCTCAAGGCAAGCGGCTTCTCGCCAGTCGTGGACAACATCGGCCTCGACGTCACCTACTTCCACTTGGGTGGAACCTATTTCGTCGAACAGGTCGGCCGCGGCTTCTACGTGGTCGGCGGCCTGGGCCTCACGCACTTCGACCCGCGGGAATCGGGGCTCAACTCGGAGACCAGGCCGTCGCTCAATCTCGGCGTCGGGTTCATGCTTCCCCTTGGAAAGCATGTCGGCGTGAAGCTCGAGGCCCGCGGGTTCGCCACGCTGATCAACAGCAGCAGCGCCATGTTTTGCAGCGGTGGGTGCGTCGTCCAGATCAAGGGCGACACGCTGGGCCAGGGCGAGCTGCTCGCCGGGATCGCCGCCCGGTTCTAGCGCGGCGCGAGCTTGTCTGCCTCCGTTGGTCCAGCCATCCCACGCGGGGCGGATGTCAGCCGCTGCCGCTAGCCGCCTGACCCCTGGACTTCGATTGACCGGCGAGCACGACGAAGTCGGCCAGCCCGGGGCCGGCTGCAGGCGTAGACCTGGACGCCAGCGCCCCCGCGCTCCAGACACTTGCCGTCCAATCGATCGTCAGCAGCGCTGCGCCTTCGAGCTCGGTAGCCTTCTGGTCGGTCGGCACGTCGGCCGCCCCCGCATAGAACAGGTCCTCGCCGGCGGACCCCGTGAGCGTGTCCGCATCGCCGTCGTCGACGACGGTTAGGAACGCGTCGACGGCCGCCGCCCGCTCCTCGTAGGAGCCGAGGGGATCGGTCCAAAGCAGGACGGCGCTGGACAGCGCGGCGTCCTGGTTGTGGTCGAAAGTCGTCGATCCGCCGATCAAGAGGTCGTCGCCGCGGCCGCCGACCACGCGGTCCTGGCCTGTCCCGCCGATCAGGATGTTCGGCCCGGACTGCCCGATCAGCGTGTCGTTTCCGCTGCCGCCGATCAGTACGGTCGCACCTCCGCCGCCGTGCAGGTGGTCGTCGCCTGCATCGCCGTGGACGATCGCGGGCTTGGTCACGTTGCCGGCGATGGTGAGGCGATCGTCGCCCTGGCACAGGTAGGAGATGATCTGCTCGACCTGGTCCGCGTCGAACTCGCGGAACGGCTCGGGGATGAAGGACGCGTGCACCTTGATGCGCCCGTTGCCGGTTTGCTGGATGTGCGCAGTGTCGTCCTCGGCGGAGCCGATCACGTAAAGGACGCCGTTGTTGAGCCCGACCCCGGTGATGACCGCGAGCGTGCTCATCTGGTGGCTGCCGGTGTCGTCGTCGGTTACCGTGAGCGTAATCGTGTAGAGGCCTCCGGCCGCGTACGCGTGGCTCCCCTGGACCGTGCCCGAACCCGCACCCTGGACGAGGGCCAGCGCTTCCACGGTTCCGTCGCCCCAGTCGACCATCGCGGAGTGCGTATCCAGCACGCCGACGTCGGTGAAGTCTCCGCTGACGTTGACCGGCTCGCCTTCCTCGCCCTTGTCCGCGAAGGTCGCGTCGCTCTCGAACGCCTGGATCACGGGATCCACGTTGTGGACCGTAAGCGCCGCCGAGATCTCGCTGTCGGACCCCAGGTCGTCGTCGCTGATTTCGATCGTCACCGTGAAAAGGTCGAACGGCGTTCCGGTGGACGGGTCGTCGTCGAGGAAGAGTCGCGCGGTGCTGAACGTGCCGTCTGCGTTCACGACTAACGCCGTGGCCACGCCATCGCTCCACGTCGCGCTGCCGCTGAAAGTCTCGGTGAGCACGCCCAGCGCCGGATCGGAGAACGTGCCGGTGACCGTCACGGCGTCGCCCTCGTCGATCTCCGGGGCGACGTTGTTGACCGTGATGTTCGCTCCGGCGGAGCCGGCGCCGTCATCCTCGTCGGCGAGCGTCACCGAGATCACGTAGCCGTCCGCCGCGGTCCCCGTCGGGTTGTCGTCCCGGTAGAGGTGCGAGGCGGCGAAATTGCGCCGCTCGCGAGCAGCCGCTGATTGGCGTTCGCCGGCGGGTTGGAGGTCGACTCGTCCGGGGTATGGACGTACGAAAAGGTGTGAAACGCCTCGTGGACCGCGGTATAGGCAAGCCGCTGCGCGAGGTTGGCGTTGAACGCCGCGGTGCCTTGCGTGCCGCTGGTGGAGCCGAAGACGTTGTCCGCATAGGTGAGGGCCGCTTCATCCGTGTTGTTGCCGGTCTGCGCCCCAAGGTCGACCACGGCAGCCTCGCCGAAGAGGCCCGTCGCGTTGCCCACGGAAAGGAAGGTGCCGCCGGCCGTGCCGTCGATTTCATCCGACGTCACGGTCATGACGTAGACATAGGCGTCGAACTCGCCGGTGGCGTCGCCGGCATTG
>DASUYI010000059.1:0-3210 GCA_036377475.1 Steroidobacteraceae bacterium
CGAACACGGCCTTGGCGCGACGATCCGAGAGGGCCAGGTTGTAGGCGTCGCCGCCCACGCTGTCGGTGTGGCCCTGGATCAGCGTCGTGGCGAACGGCACGTCACCCATGAACTTCACGACGCGCTCCAGCTCCGTGATCGACTCGGGGCGCAGTTCGGCGCTGTCGAAGTCGAACAGGAGCTTGAGCGTCTGCTCGAGCGGGCAACCGACCTTGTCGACCTTGGTGCCGGCGGGCGTGCCCGGGCACTTGTCGAGGTCGTCGGTCACGCCATCACCGTCGGCGTCGGCCGGGGGCGGCGGCGGCGGGGGCGGCGGCGGCGGCGGCTCGGCAGCGGGGGCCGGCGCCGGTTCAGGCGCCGCAACCGGGGCCGGTCGGCCAAGCTTGTAGCCGATGTGCAGGCCGTAGACCCACGGGTTGATGTCGAGCGTGCCGATGTCGGTGCCGCTGAGTTCCGCGTCCGACTCGATCTGGATGTAGCGGATGTTCGCGTTGACGAACCAGTTGCCGCTGCCGATGTCGACACCGACCTGGCCGGCCGCGCCGAACGAGTCGTCGAGCTTGAGCGACGTCCCGTTGAGCGGGCCGCGGGTCTCTTCGCTCGAGAACAGCGTGTAGTTGGCGCCCACGCCGATGTACGGACGGAAGTTGCCGTCCGGGTTGAAGTGCCAGTTCAGGCTCAGCGTTGGCGGGATGTGATCGACGTTGCCGACGCGTGTCTTGTCGTCACCGGGCGCGCCCGTCTTGAGGTCGACGCCGTGCGTGAACGGCCACGCCGCGAGCAGCTCGGTGCTGATGTGGTCCGTGATGAAATAGCTGATGTTGAACGTCGCGGAGACGTCGTCGTCGACGACGAGGTCGCCCAGCGGCGGCACCTCCAGGTTGGTCTCGTCCGGGTTCACCTGCGAGAGACCGACGCGGAAGAGCCAGTCGCCCTGTTCGGCATGGGCCGCGACCGGCGCTGCAAGTGCGGCCGCCACGGCCAGGGAAATCAGGTAACGGGATGACATCGAGGCGTTCTCCTTGTGGCTTTTATGCCATGCAATATCGAATCATTGGCGACCGTTGATCGCCAGCTCGCCAGCCCCACCTCGGACGAGCAGTTGCAGTCCCACGGACCTGATTTTCCGCGTAATCGTGTAGCAAAGTCCAGCCCGGGAAATCCGGTATAACAAATCAAGGGCCTGTCCAACGCGGGTTTGCAGCCCGCCCGGCAATGGAATTGAAGGAACATATTGATGTGCCGATGCAACAGGTTGGAATATTTGCAGTCACGCCACGCAGCGGGAACTTACCTACGGTCGCTGCTGCTCGGCATGCTTTGTGCGGCAGGGATTGGGGCAGTTGACGTCGACCGAGCCGAGGCGACCGTGCCGTCCGAGCCCATCGACGACGTGTCGATTCCGTTCGACCGCTTCACGCTCGACAACGGGCTGACGGTGATCGTCCACACGGACCGCAAGGCGCCGATCGTCGCGGTCAACCTCTGGTACCACGTCGGCTCCAAGAACGAGGCGCCGGGCCGCACCGGTTTCGCGCACCTGTTCGAGCACCTGATGTTCCAGGGCAGCGAGCACTACAACGACGAGTACTTCCGGCCGCTCGAACTCGTCGGGGCCACGAGCATGAACGGCACGACCAGCTTCGACCGGACCAACTATTTCCAGAACGTGCCGACCACTGCACTCGACCTGGCGCTCTGGCTCGAGTCCGATCGCATGGGCCACCTGCTCGGCGTGATCGACCAGGCCCGGCTGGACGAGCAGCGCGGCGTGGTCCAGAACGAAAAGCGCCAGAACGAGAACCGGCCGTTCGGCCGCGTGCCGGAGACCGTCTTCCGGGCGAGCTTCCCCACCGGGCACCCGTACCACTCGCTGCCGATCGGCTCGATGGAGGACCTCGACGCCGCGACGCTGGACGACGTCCGCGACTGGTTCAAGGACTACTACGGCGCGGCGAACGCCGTGCTGGTGCTGGCGGGCGACATCGACGTCGCCACCGCGCGCGCCAAGGCCGAGCAGTATTTCGGGCACGTCGCGCCGGGCCCCGCGCTGACGCGGCCGGGCGAGTGGATCGCCGCGCGCGGCGAAAGCCGGCGCGAGACCATGTACGACCAGATCGCGCAGCCGCGCTGGCAGCGTTACTGGAACACGCCGCCCGACGGCACCGACGACGCCGAGCACCTCGCACTCGTCGGCGAAATCCTCGGCGGCGGCAAGACCTCGCGACTCTACGAACGCCTCGTCTACCGCGAGCGGCTCGCCGATACGGTCGGGGCCGGCCAGTCGCCGCTCGAGATTGCGGGGCTGTTCAGCATCTCGGCCGACGTCAAGCAGGGCGTGGCCGTCGACCGCGTCGAAGCCGCCGTGGTCGAGGAACTGCGGCGCTTCGTCGAGCAGGGCCCGACCGTGGCGGAGCTCGAACGCGCCAAGACGGTGTTCCGCTCGGCGTTCGTCCGCGGTCTCGAGCGCATCGGCGGCTTCGGCGGCAAGGCGGACGTGCTCGCGTCCTGCCAGGTCTACCTGGGCGATCCCGGCTGTTACCGCCGATCGCTGCAGGTGATCGCCGCGGCCACGCCCGCCGACCTGCAACGGGTCGCGCGGCGCTGGCTCGCCCAGGGCGACTACACGCTCGAAGTGCTGCCGCAGGGTGCGTACCGCGCCGCGGCGACGTCCGCGGTCGACCGCAGCAAGGGTCCACCCGCGATCACGAGCTTTCCCGACGTCGTGTTCCCCGACCTGCAGCGCCGCCAGCTGTCGAACGGGATTCCGGTGGTCGTCGCGTCGCGCCCGGGCGTGCCCGTCGCGCGCGTGTCGTTGCTGTTCGACGCGGGTTACGTCGCCGACCTCGGGCGCAAGCCGGGCACCTCGAGCTTCGCCATGGGGATGCTCGACGAAGGCGCCGGCAAGCTCGACGCGCTGGCGATCGCCGACCGCGTGGAACGGCTCGGCGCAGACCTGTCGGCGGGGTCCGCGCTCGACACCTCGTTCGCGGCCGTGTCGACGCTGACCGACAAGCTCGAGCCGGCGCTGCAACTGCTGGCCGACGTCGTCCGCCGACCGACGTTCCCCACGTCCGAGATCGAACGCATCCGCAAGGAATGGATTGCCGGGATCGCGCGCGAGAAGACGAGCCCCGACGCGCTCGCGATGCGCGTGCTGCCGCCCGTGCTGTACGGCACGGGCCACCCCTACGCGATCCCGTTTTCGGG
>DASUYI010000060.1:0-12580 GCA_036377475.1 Steroidobacteraceae bacterium
AGGTCGAGCTCCGGAGCCTGGGCAAGGATGTCGCGTATGCGTACGCCGTGATGGCCTTCGCCTTGTCCGAGACACTCGCGGTGGCGAAGCCCGAGCGACTCGGAATGCGGCCGGCGAACATGCTGGTGTCGAACGTGCGCGGTCCCGAAGGCCTGCTGTACCTGAACGGCGCACGACTCGAGGCGCTCTTCCCGATTTCCACGCTGATCGGCGGCATCGGGCTCAATGTCACGCTCATGTCGTACGCGGGCCAGGTGGTGTTCGGATTCACGGCCAACGGCACCGCGCTGCCGGAGGTGGAAAGCCTCGCGGCCGACGTCCGGCTGGCGTTCGATCGACTCGACCGCGCCACGCGCCAGGCGCGGTCGCCGCCTCGCGCGCAGGCTCGCGCGGGCGATCGCAACCCGCATCCGGCCGCGCGGACTACGCGCCGTCAGGACACGCACCGACGCGAGCTGTCGATCCCGTGAGCCTGCCGCCGACTGTACGGTCTTGCATCCTCTGCTAGGAGGATCGACGACCTGGGAGAGCAAGCGATGACCGGCACCGAATTCTGGGCGCTGGGTTATCTCAGCGGCATGCTCGTGGCGTGGCTCATGCGCAAGACGGAGCGCCCGCCGCGCGCCAACCGTTGACGGGCACCGCCGGGTCGCGCCGCGACGCGACCGCTGCGACAATGCCGGCACCCTCGCCGTGCGGAGGCGTGCGTGGCCACCGATCTCGAATTCGTCGAATACGTCTGCGACCAGTTGCGGCGTGCGGGCCCGATCACGTTCCGCCGGATGTTCGGCGAGTACGCGCTCTACGCCGACGGCAAGGTCGTCGCGTTGCTCTGCGACAACCAGTTCTTCCTCAAGCCGACGGCTGAAGGCCGCGCGCTGCTCGCGGCGCCGAAGGAAGGCTTGCCGTACCCCGGGGCCCGACCGCACCTGCTGATCGACGAGGCTCTCGAGGACGCTGAGTTGATGTCGCGGCTCGTGACGGAGACCGCCCGCGTCCTGCCGCCACCGAAGGAGAAGAAGCCGCAGCGCCCGACCAAACAGCGACCGGCGCGGAGACGCCGCGCTCAGCGCGGTTGACCGCCCGGCTGCGCGGCGATTTCGGCGACCTTCGCTTCGATCCACCGCTGCGCGCGCTCGTTGACTTCGCGCGGCGTGAGCCCCGTCGGGTCGATCGGTGGGCCGATAACGACGCGGATCGTGCCCGGCTTCTTCAGGAGGCCGCGTCGACGCCAGAAGTAGCCCGAGTTGTGCGCAATCGGCACGATCGGCGCACCGGTCTCGCAGGCGAGCAGCGCGCCACTGATGCCGTACTTGCGCGTGTGACCCGGCGCGACGCGCGTCCCTTCCGGGTACACGATCACGCCCAGGCCGGCGGCGAGACGTTCGCGACCCTGCGCCACCACCTGGTTGACGGCCGAGTGTCCCGCGCTGCGATTGATCGCGATCGGTTTGTAGGTACTCACGGCCCAGCCGACGATCGGGATCCAGATCACTTCGCGCTTGAGCAGCCAGGAGGCCGGCGGGACGACGAACATCTGCGCCATCGTTTCCCAGGCCGAGGAGTGCTTCCAGAGCGAGATGAAGGGCCGGGCCGGCAGGTTCTCGTGCCCTTCGATCGTGTAGCCGAGACCGCAGACGACGCCGGCGAGCCAGGTGAGCACGCGACCCCAGGCGCGCGGGATCGCGTATCGCTGCTCGAACGAGAGGGGCAGGCACGCGCCCACGAGCACGATGACCCCGAACACCGCGGTCACGAGGAACAACATACAGGTGTAGACGAGCGAGCGAATCCACTGCATGCGCCGTCGTGCTCCCCTTGCGTTGTCGTTCTGTGTCGCGGCCGCTGCAGAGGGTCGGGCTCAGCCCGGCAGTCGCGACAAGTCGGCCGCCCGCATGAACAGGCCACGCATGCGATTGAGCAACGCAAGGCGGTTCGAACGCAAGGGCGCGTCGTCGGTCATGACCATGACCGAATCGAAGAAAGCGTCCACCGCCGGGCGCAGCGCGGCGAGTTGCTGCAGTCCCGGCGCGTAATCGCGTGCCGCAAAGCGGGGCTCGACGACTCGCGCGATCGCGTCGACCTGCTCGGCAAGGATCTGCTCCGCCGGATCGACCAGGCGCTCCGCGTCCACGGTGGTGCTCACGGGCTCGTCGGTCTTGCGGAGGATGTTTGCGATGCGCTTGTTCGCGGCCGCGAGACTCGCGGCGTCGGGCAGCTGCAGGAATTGCACGAGCGCCCGCAACCTTGCGTCGAAGTCGAGCGGCGAGGTGGGGCGTGTCGTGAGCACGGCGTCGAACATCTCGGGCGTGACCTCGAGACCCGTGTCGCCCTCGACGTAGTAGGCACGCAGGCGCTCGATCACGTAGTCGTAGACCTCGTCGCGCAGCGACCCGAGGTCCGCGGGGGGCACGGTCTTGCCCTGCGTCGCGGCGACGGCCTCCATGTCGTCCCGCGCGGCAGCCACGGCCTGCGTGATCAACTGCGGCAGGTCGAGGTCGAGCCGGCGCTCGATCGCCGTGCGCAACAGCCCCAGCGCCGCGCGCCGCAGCCCGAACGGATCGCGCGTGCCCGAGGGCTTCTGGCCCGTCGCGTAGATGCCCGCAATGGTGTCGAGCTTGTCCGCGATCGACAGCGCCATGCCCGACGGCGTCGCCGGCAGCTCGTCGCCAGCGAAACGCGGTAGGTACTGCTCGCGCAGCGCCTCGGCCACCTCCTCGGGCTCGCCGTCGTGCTGCGCGTAGTAGCGACCCATCAGGCCCT
This sequence comes from Steroidobacteraceae bacterium, assembly GCA_036377475.1. Taxonomy (GTDB): domain Bacteria; phylum Pseudomonadota; class Gammaproteobacteria; order Steroidobacterales; family Steroidobacteraceae; genus RPQJ01. The sequence continues at coordinate 2,764 of DASUYI010000060.1, forward strand.
GCAGTTCCGGGAACTCCCCCACCATGTTCGTGAGCAGGTCGCACTTCGCGAGCTGAGCGGCGCGGCCGGCGAGCTGCGGGTCGGCACCGATCGCCGAGGCGACCGCGCGCGCGAGGAGCTGCACACGCTCGGTCTTCTGGTGCAGCGAGCCGAGCTGCGTCTGGTACGTCACGCGCTTGAGTGCGTCGACGTGCGCGTCGAGCCGGCGCTGTCGGTCGGTCGCGTAGAAGAACGCCGCGTCCGCCAAGCGCGGGCGCACGACCCGCTCGTTGCCCGCGATCACCTGTGCCGGGTCGAGGCTCTCGATGTTGGAGACGGTCACGAACCACGGCATGAGCCGTCCCTGCGGGTCGCGCACGGGGAAGTAGCGCTGGTGGTCCTGCATCGTCGCGATCGGCACCTCCGGCGGCAACTCGAGGTAGTTCGCGTCGAATCGGCCGGCCAGCGGCACGGGCCACTCGACCAGGCCGGTCACCTCGTCGAGCAGTGCGTCCGAGATCACGGCGACGCCGCCGAGGTGCTCCGCCGCACCGGTGACGCCACGACGAATCGCCTCGCGCCGCGCGTCGACGTCGACGAGGACACGGCCGCGCTTCTGCAACTGCCGCACGTACGCCATCGGCGTGGCCAGTCGGATCGCCTTGGGCGCCATGAAGCGGTGGCCGTAGGTGAGGTTCGAGGCGCGAATGCCGAGGATGTCGGCCGTCACGGTCTCGCGGCCGAACAGCATCACGACCCAGTGCACCGGGCGCACGAACTCTGCCTCGCCGTCGCCCCAGCGCATGCGTTTCGCGATCGGCAGCGCATCGAGCGCGGCCACCACGATCGCGGGCAGCAGGTCGACCGTGCGGGCGCCGGGCTGGACGCCGCGATGCACGAGCCACTGTCCCTTGGGCGTGTCGAGCTGCTCGAGCGCCGTCACCTCGACCCCGCAGCCACGCGCGAACGCGAGCGCGGCCTGGGTGGGGTTGCCGCTCTGGTCGAAGGCCGCCTTGACCGGCGGGCCCCGTTTTTCCAGGGGTCGGTCCGGCTGCTGCTCGGCGAGCCGGCGTACGCGCACGGCCAGACGCCGGGGCGTCGCGAAGCGCTCGACCGCGCCGACGCGCAGCCCGGCCTGCCGCAGTCCCTGTTCCACGCCCTGCGCGAACGAAGCGCTCAGGGCGAGCAGCGACTTCGGGGGCAACTCCTCGGTGCCGATCTCGACCAGGAAGTCACGGACGGCACTCACGCGAGGCCTCGCGTCGTGAGTCCTTTCTCGGGTAGAGGTGGGTCGATGCGTTCGATCGGGGACAGTCCCCGATTTCCTGCGGAAATGGGGGACAGTCCCCTCATCGGGAAGCCGAGCGCCTCGCGGCTCGCGTAATAAGCCTCGGCCACGCCACGGGCGAGCGTGCGCACGCGCAGGATGTAACGCTGGCGCTCGGTCACCGAGATCGCCTTGCGCGCATCGAGCAGGTTGAAGGTGTGGGACGTCTTGAGCATGCGCTCGTAGGCGGGCAGTGCGAGCTTGGCCTCGAGGAGCGCCAGGCATTCGCGCTCGTGTGCGTCGAACTGGCGAAACAGCTCGTCAATGTCCGCCAGCTCGAAGTTGAACTTCGATTGCTCGACCTCGTTCTGGTGATAGACGTCCCCGTACGTGACGCGCCCGAGCGGCCCGTCGGCCCAGACCAGGTCGAACACGCTTTCGACGCCCTGCAGGTACATCGCCAGTCGCTCGAGGCCGTAGGTGATCTCGCCCATCACGGGCCTGCAGTCCAGCCCGCCCACCTGCTGGAAGTACGTGAACTGCGTGACCTCCATGCCGTTGAGCCAGACCTCCCAACCCAGGCCCCAGGCCCCCAGCGTCGGCGATTCCCAGTTGTCTTCGACGAAACGGATGTCGTGCACGAGCGGGTCGATGCCGACGGCGCGCAGCGAGCCCAGGTACAGGTCGATGAAGTCGACGGGCGATGGCTTGATGACGACCTGATACTGATAATAGTGCTGCAGGCGGAAAGGATTCTCACCATAGCGGCCATCGGCCGGGCGACGCGAGGGTTGCACGTATGCAGCACTCCAGCGCTCGGGCCCGACTGCGCGCAGGAACGTCGCGGTGTGGAACGTGCCCGCGCCGACCTCCATGTCATAGGGCTGCACGAGCACGCAGCCACGTTCGGCCCAGTAACGCTGCAATGCGAGGATCAGGTCCTGGAAGGTGCGGGGGACCGGGACGGCCGCTTTGGGCATGGGAGGGCTCGCGAGTCGCGCAAAAGCGCGAGTATACCAACGCAGCGCAGCGGCACGGTCGTTGCCCCGACCGTGACCCAAGCTCGCGCTCGCTCGACATGGTTCGTGGCGACCACCGGTTGCCTCGTCCGCTCGAAAAATCCAAGCTCTACTCAGATTTGTAGGACACTTGTACCTGACGCGGACCCGCGCCGGGGGCGATACTTGCGCGATCCGGCAGGCGACACTATCTGGTTTAACGGAGCGGCATGATGGCAGCAGGTTCGAGCAAGCAGGCACGCAGGCAGATGAATCGCGGTGTTCGGGTCCGGTCGTCGATGCGCATGCCGCGTCGGACCAAGGGAGCGGAGCTCGACTTGCGCCGCACGCCGATGCAGGCGCGCGGGCAGGCGACGTTCGAGCGCATCCTCGACGCGACGGCCGAATTGCTCGACAAGGTCGGCACCGAGGCACTCACGACCAATCTGATATCGCGGACGGCCGACGTGAACGTCGCGACGCTCTACCAGTATTTCCCCAACAAGCAGGCCGTGTTGCTCGCGCTGTTCAAGCGGCAGAACGAGACACGGGTCGAGATCGGCAAGCAGATGATCAGCGGCCTGGCGCACTCGCCCGACTGGCGCCGCATGATTGCGAACGGCGTGCAGGCGGTCGCCGAGGCGCGACGGCGTGCGGGCGGTGCCACGGCGCTGCGGCTCGCGATGCGTTCCTCGCCGGACCTGCTCGAGCATGACCGCCAGCAGTCCGTTGAAATTGCCGGCACGCTCTCGCGGGAGCTGGTGGACGCGGGGCTCAGGCCCGACAAGGCGTTGCTGATCGCACGCTGCACGATCGAAGCGCTCACGGCGGTGCTGGACCTGTGGTCGATCGAATCGGGCGGCAAGGACGATCGCATCCTCGAGCAGGCCAAGGTGCTCGTGTGTGGATACCTTGCGCCGTACTTCGACGCAGTCGGCAAGGCCGGTCGCGGCGCCGGACGCGGACGACGCGCCACCCGCGCGCGTCGATGACGCCGTCGGCGGCCTAGGCGTACGCCCGGTATTTGTCGAGGTAGCGCACCGGCTTCGACAGCGCGTCACGCCGGAACGGGTCGCCGAGCTCCTGCGTCACCATCATCTCGAGCACGGTGCAGGTGCCGTCGGCCTGTGCCTGCGCGGCTTCCCGCAGCGCGGGGCCGACGTCGGCGAGCGTGTCCACCGTGACGCCGGCACAGCCGAACGCCTGCGCAACCCCGGCCCAGCTCGGACTCACGAGGTTCACACCAAGAAAGCGTCGTGAATAGAAGTCGACGTGATTCTTCTTCTCGGCACCCCACTGCCCGTTGTTGAACACGACGACCGTCACGCCGACCTTCTCGCGCGCGCAGGTCAGCAGCTCGTTGAGGCTGATGCCCCACGCGCCGTCACCGACGTACGCGACCGCCGGCCGGTCGGGCGAGGCGAACTTCGCGCCGCAGGCGACCGGAAACGCGTAGCCACAGTTGCCGAAACTCATGGCGGCGAACATCGAGCGAGGCCGCTCGAAGCGCAGGTACGAGTTTGCGACCGAGCAGATGTTGCCGATGTCGGTGGACACCATCGCGTCCGGTGGCATCGCCTGCTCGAGTTCGCGGAGCACCTGGCGTGGGTGCATGAGGTCCGAGTTCCTCGCGACTTCGAGCGAAAACGGGTCGCGCTCGTGGGTCCAATCGGTGAGTTCCGTTTCCCAGGCTTCCTTTTCGCGGGCGATGGAGCGCGCACGCGCCTCGCGGTTGGCGGTGCAGGCGAGGTCGCGCCCGCGCAGGCGCTCCGTCAACGCTGCCGCGGTGGCCTTCGCGTCGCCGTGGATGCCGACCGAGATCGGCTTCACGAGGCCGAGCACCTTCGCGTCCGCGTCGACCTGGACGATCTTCGCGCCGGTCGGCCAGTAGTCGAGGCCGTGCTGCGGCAGCGTCCCGAACGGCCCGAGCCGCGTGCCGAGCGCGAGCACGACGTCGGCCTGCGCGATCAGTCGCATCGCGGCCTTCGAGCCCTGGTAGCCGAGCGGCCCGCACCAGAGCGGGTGCGAGGCCGGGAACGAATCGTTGTGCAGGTAACTGTTGCAGACCGGCGCGTGCAGCAGCTCGGCCAGCGCCAGGGCCTGCGTCGAGCCTTCCGCCAGGATCACGCCGCCGCCGGCCAGGATCACCGGGAACGTCGCAGCCGCGAGCAGCGCGGCGGCTTCGTCGAGCGCTGCGGCATCCCCGGCACCGCGGCCGAACCGCATCGGCGAGGGTACCGTCGCGACGCATTCCCCGTAGAAATGATCGCGCGGCACGTTGAGCTGCGCGGGTCCCATTTCGAGCATCGCGCGGTCGAAGCAGCGACCGGCGAGCTCGGCCATGCGCTGCGGATTGTTCACGTGCCCCTGGAATTTCGTGATCTTCGAGAAGATCGGCAACTGTTCCGTTTCCTGGAATCCGCCGAGGCCCATCGTCATCGAGCCGGTCTCGGGCGTGATGAACACGACCGGCGAATGCGCCCAGTAGGCCGCCGCGATTGCCGTCACGAAGTTGGTGATGCCGGGACCGTTCTGCGCGATGCAGACGCCGTGCCGGCCCGAGGCGCGCGCATAGCCGTCGGCCATGTGGGCCGCGCCCTGCTCGTGTGCGACCGGCACGAAGCGGATCCCGGCCGCCGGGAACAGGTCGAGCGCGTCCATGTAGGCGGACCCGACGATGCCGAAGACGTGACGGACCCCGTTCGCGACCATCGTCTCGACGAGCGCCTCGGAGGGCGTCATGCGTTGAAGTGCGGCGTTCATCGACGGCGATGCTCCCTGGGATCCGCAAGCGAGTGGATCATGCTGCGCGCGGGTGGCGTCAGGGTCGATCGTGGACTGCCGCGACGTGTCTGCCACGGGGTCCACCGACGAGCGCTGCGAACTCGAGCGCGTTGCGCACGGCTCCCCCTCCGGCGGTGTTGTCGAACACGCACCAGGCGTCGATCCGACGCGGCAAAGCGAGCGCTTCGGCCGCCCAGCGTTGCAGGCGCTCGGTGTCGTAAACGGACCAGTACTTGCGGGGCGAACCGTGCAGCCGCCAGTAGGTCACGTCGGGCCAGCCGCCCGGGCGGGCCGCCGCCGGCACCGTCGCGGGATCGGCCGCGACGCGTCCGACGCGATGCTCCACGAGCACCGCCTCCGCTCGCGCGCTGAACCAGCTGAGGTGTCGCGGCTCACAGACGACCGAGCCCGCGTGCATCTGCCTCAGCATGCCGAAGAAGCGGCGCGCGATGCGCGGTTCGAACTCGAGCGACGGCGGCAGTTGCACGAGCAGCGGCCCCAGCCGCCGTCCGAGCCCCCCTGCTTCGGCGAGGAATGACTCGAGTGGCTTGCGCGAGCGTCGCAGTCGTTCCTCGTGCGTGATCTCCTGCGGCAGCTTGACCGCGAACCGGAAGCGTCGCGGCGTACAGGCGGCCCACTTCGCATAGGTCGTCGGCGAGTGCGACCGGTAGAACGAGCTGTTGACCTCGACGGCCGGCAGTACAGCCGCGTATCGCTGGAGGATCGTGCCGGCGGTCGGGAACGCGTCGGCGGCCTTGTACAGCGTCCAACCCGCGGTGCCGACGTAGATCATGGAGCCCGTGACCGCGTTCGCGTCGCCTTGATCTTGCGGGCGGCTGGCGAGCGCGGCACCGGCCCGCGTCCGGGCTGCCGGCGCGTCGCACGTTCCGTGCTTCGCTCCAATGGAGGTTCGGCTCGGGCCAACGGGCGCCGGCCGCCCTTGCGGGCGTTTGCCACCGTCCTGGCGGCCACACGCGCCTGGGCCGGCGTTGCGTACAGCTGCTGGTCGTGCGCGCAGAAGAAGGTCCGTCGATCGGTCTCGCCGAGGTAAGCGCGCACGAGCTTGCGTCCGCAACGCGCGCAGATGCCCTGGTTGTGCGCGAGCCAGTGCTGGCGCAGGACGAACTGCGTCTTCCATTCCAGGAACTCGAAGCTGTATTCGCGAGCCTGGCGCACGAGCTCGCGCAACTTGGCGGGCGGCAGGGCGCCGATACGCGAGAGCGGGTGCACGCGGATCCGGTACAGCACCTCGTTCTTGATGATGTTGCCGACGCCCGCGAAGACGTCCTGGTCCAGCAGCGCGTCGCAAACCAGCCGATCGGGCATCGCGCGCAGCTTGCGGCACGCCGCCCGCGCGTCCCAGGCGTCGGACATGACGTCCCCGCGCCAGTCGTAGGCCTCGTCGAGGTCGCCTTCGATCACGCGAATCGCGCAGCTGTACAGGTTCAGCTCGCCGGTCGGGAACGCGAGGCTCAGGCGCGGATCGCGCGGCTTGCGCTCGTCGATCGTATAGCTGCCGAACATCAGGAAATGGACCCGCAGCGCGAACCCCCGCAACTCGATCAGGAAATGCTTGCCCCAGCTGCGGAAGGCCTCGACCCGACGTCCCGCCAGCCGGGTCATGTCGATCTTCGCGTTGCCTTCGGCGCGCAGGATCCGGCACCCCGCGAAGCGCTCGACCTGCTCGCGCAATATGACGATCGTGGGGCCTTCCGGCATGACCGATGAACCGGCCGGCTTTGCCAGAGGGTCGATTCAGCGCGTCGACGTCGCTTCCGACGCTGCGGCGTCCATCGAGTCCGTCGGCGGGACGACCGCGATCCACGTCTGGTCTGGGTCGAATTTCTGGATGCGCTCGACAGCGGTCGTCGTATCCTCGCCGAGATCCTTCTGGAACACGACGCCGTCGTCGTTGACGATGAATGTCTGCACGCCACTGGCGCCGTATTCGGCGGGCCACGCGATCAGCGCGAACCCCTCGGTGAGCAGGCCGTCCTTGAAATACTCGCGCTCGCCATCGCGCGCGTTGGGCCCCTGCGCATACAGCATGCGATAGAAATAGCCGTGATACGGCGTGCGTTGTGCGCCGGTGCGATAGCCTTCACCGGCAGCCGCTGCGACGAACGGCCCGGCAGGACTCGGGGCATCGCCGTCCGCGGCCTCCCAGTACAAGCCGTTGTGGAGCCCCGGGTCGCTCAGGAGCTTGAGCGCGTAGATCCCCGGTGGATCGCCGTCGCGGCCTTCCGAGGCGTATTCCTGCTGCGCCGCGACGAACCCACGCATGACGTCGATCGCGCCGAGCTCGTTCGCGCCCACGCGGCGATAGATCAGCTCGTCGACACCGGCCGCCCCATCCCACGCCCAACGCCCTTCGCGCTGCACGAGCGGAATCGGCATCGGCCAATCATCATCGCCGATGACCAGGGTCTTGCGATCGGCGTCTTCGTCGACGAACGCGTGCTTTGCCTTGTAGGCGGCCAGAAATTCCGCGCGGTCCGCCTTGTCGGCCACCGGGTCGCCCGAATCGAGCAGTGCGCCGGCCTGTGGTCCGATCAGGCCCGCGGCGGCGTCGAGATCGTTCTGCTCGAACGCGGCCACGAGCGCCGCGGCCGCTTCGTCCGGTGTCGCGAACGACTTCGCCTCGTCCTGACGGTGCGTGCATCCGCCCCCCAGCAGCGCGAGCCCGAGCAGCGAGGCCACCAGCACCGGAAGAACCGTTCGTCTCGAAGTCATGGGAGTGCCGCTCCTGTCTCAGCGCTCGCGTCTGCCGCCGCCCTTGCTGCGGGCGCCCTGCGGCATGCTCTGCCTGCCCCGCTGACTCGCCGCGCGTTCATGGCTGCCGCGGTTCGAACCGGACACCGCTGTGTCCTGCTGAGGGCGTGTCGAAAAATCGTCCGTCTGGCGCGGCCGTGAGGTGGTAGAGCCGTAACCTCGGTCACCGCCGCCGCCCGCCGGTCCGTCGAACTCGCGGGTGCCGGCGGACGGCCGCTCGACCTCGCGTGGGCTGGAAGGCGGCCGCTCGACCTCGCGGGTTCTCGGCGTGGACGGTCGCTCGTCGCGCGCGGCGGGGCTCGGCCGACTCGCCTTTTCCTTGCCGGCATACGAGCCCTGAACCTTCGGGGCGGGGCGCCCGGCGTCACGCGTGGCGGCGGCCGCCCGCGACGATCCCGGCTGCGCCTGCGCGAGGCGTGTCGCAGGATCGGACGACGCACCCGCCGGCCGCTTCTGTTTGCCCGCGTAGCTCGACTGGCCCTTCCAATTCGACGCGGTCGCCGTCGTAGACGGGCGTTTGACGTCCGCAGGCATGGGACGCGGTTGGCGCGCGTTGAGTTGTTGCAGTTCGGGACGGGTCGGCCGCGCGGCGGTGATGGGACTGGAGACCGTGCGCGCCTGGCGGTTGCCCGCGCTCGCCCCGCCACGATCGTCGTAACGGTTCCAATAGCCGCCGCTGCCGCCGCCACCGGGATTGTTGATGACGATCGTCCCGGTGTTCACAAACCCCGAGTTGTAGTTCGGCGGCCGGTTGTAGCCGTTGCTCGGGTAGTGCCCGTTGCCGTAGGCAGGGCGGTATGGATAAGGCGGGTAATAGGGCATGCCGCCATAACCGTAGTTCGGGTAGTAGTAATCGTCGTCGTCGTCTTCCAGCAGCTCGTTGACGAGCATGCCGGCGCCAAACGCGAGCACGCCGGTGGCGATCATCGAGCCGGTGCTGTGGCCGTCGTCATCGTCGTCGTCGGTCGTCGCGACCGGGGTGGTCGTGGTGGTCGGGGTGGTTGTCGCTGCGGGCGCAGCTGCCGCGGGCGCGGGGACATACGCGGCCTGCGGGTCGTAGGTTGGAACGTAGACGATGTCCGGTTGCGGCGGCTTGAGCACGACGACCTCCTCGCCGTCCTGCTCGGTCTCTTCGACGACCATCGCCTCGGACGTCTTGAGGTTGCCGACGTCCAGGGCCTGCTTGCGCAGGCGCTGCACCGCGTCGAGCACGCCGGCCTGGTCGGCGACGAAGGCCTCGCCGAGTTCGGTCGTCCAGCCCATTTCCATGCACATCATGTCGACGGTCTGGGGAAACTGGACCAGGGCGCGGATCGGTGGTGTGAATCCGACCTCCGCCGCGGCATCGTCGAGCGCCTGGCCTTTCAAGCCCTCGTTGGCGATGAGCCAGTTGCCGGCGTCGAGGACTTCCTGCGGATTGGTCGACGCGATCAGCACCTGCGACAGCACGGGGTCCGGGTACAGCGCGATCGGCGCAAGCAGGTCCTCGAGCGCCTCGGCAGACCACGTTCCCTGGCCGCCGGGCTGCTGCGCCGGGGCGGCCGCCGGCTGCGTCGAGGGTGGCGGTGTGGATGCGGTTTGGGCCGGCGCGGCCGCGGGTGCAGCCGGTTCCCTGGAGCCGCAGGCTGCGAGTGTCGTCACGACGCCGACGGTGAAAACGATCGCCCAGGCACGGCGATCCATGACGCAAGCGGTCATCGTTGCCCTCCTCGCCGCGACGCGGACGAAGTCGTCGCATGACGCGGCCACGCGCGGCGCGGTCGCGATCCCTGGCAGGCACCCCGTAGAACGCCAGGACTCTAGCACGGGCGCCGGCTGCGTCGCATGGGCGGTGAAGTTGCACCGAAGAGGAGCATTTGATGCGATGCACGCCTGAAAAAAGGGCATGACCTGCTCGTTTGGCACCGTGTGGAACACATAGCGCGAGACGTTGCGCCATTTCCGTGCGCTGGCATAATTGCTGCATTCCATCTGGGCTCTTAACAACGGCCCCGGGCGCTCACGAGCGATCCGGAGT
>DASUYI010000061.1:0-6416 GCA_036377475.1 Steroidobacteraceae bacterium
CTGCTGCTGCAGGACACGGCGGAGCGCCTCGCGGACATCCGACGGCTTGTCCAGACGCTCGACATCCCGGTCAAGCAGGTCCTGATCGAGGCCCGTATCGTCATCGTCAACGACGACTTCAGCCGCGAGCTCGGCGTGCGCTTCGGTGGCGCGGTCGTCGGCGACTACGGCTCGGCCAACAACGGCCTCTCGTACCTCGGCTCGTCCGGCCTGGATGCGGAGCCCGGCGAGTCCGGCCCGACCATCAGCCCGACCCCCCCCGGCGGCGCCGGCATCAGCGGCGACGACGTGCAGACGCCGCCCGTCGACGACCGCTACATGGTCAACCTGCCGATCGGGAACCCGGCCGGCCGTCTCGCGCTCACGCTGCTCGACAAGGATTACGTGGTCGACCTCGAGATCACGGCGGCGCAGCGCGAAGGCCGTGGCGAGGTCGTCTCCGCCCCGCGCGTGATCACCGCGAACGGCAAGGAAGCGATCATCGAGCAGGGCACCGAGATCCCGTACCAGGAATCGGCCTCGAGCGGCGCCACCACGACGCAGTTCAAGAAGGCCGTGCTGTCGCTCAGGGTCACACCGCAGATCACGCCCGACGATCGCGTCATCCTCGACCTCACGGTCTCGAAGGACAGCGTCGGCGCCAACGTCGCGAGCGCGACCGGCGGCTCGGTGCCGAGCATCGACACGCGCGAGATCACGACGCAGGTGCTCGTCAACGACGGCCAGACGGTCGTGCTCGGCGGCATCCTCGAGACCGAGCGGCGCGACTCCGTCAACAAGGTGCCGTACCTCGGCGACATCCCGGGCCTCGGCATCCTCTTCCGCAGCAAGAGCCGGACGGACAACAAGGACGAGCTGCTGATCTTCGTCACGCCGAAGATCCTGCGCGAGGGCGCCGAGATCTACTGACGCCCGCCCGCACCGGTGCGAGAATGAGCGGCCGCAGCGATCCTGCGGCCGCTTTTCGTTCGGGACTGCACCACCGCCGCGGATGCGATGCGCATGAAGGTCTTCCTGGTGGGCCCGATGGGGTCCGGCAAGAGCGCCGTGGGACGGCAACTGGCGCGGCGCCTCGGCCTCGAATTCGTCGACAGCGACGACGAGATCGTGGCCCGCACCGGCGTGGACATTCCCTACATTTTCGAACGCGAGGGGGAGGCGGGCTTTCGCCACCGCGAGACCGAAGTGATCGACGAACTCACGCAGCGTGAGAACGTGCTGGTCGCGACCGGCGGCGGAGCGGTCCTCGACCCGGTCAGCCGCACCCGCCTGCGCGAACGAGGGCACGTCGTGTATCTTCGGACTTCGGTGGACCAGCAACTCGCCCGCACGCGCCGCAGTGAGACGCGTCCCCTGCTGAACAATCCCGACCCGCGCGGCACGCTCGCGCAGCTGTTCGCCCTGCGCGCGCCGCTCTACGCCGAGGTCGCCGAACTCACCGTCGATACCGACGGCCGCAAGGTCCGGACGGTGGTCGAGCAGATCTGCCGCCACCTCGGCGTTCCTGGCCACGGCGCATGAGCCTCGCACCCGACGTGCTGCACATCGAGCTCGGTGAGCGCAGCTACCCGATCGTGATCGGCCGTACGCTGCTCGGCGACGCCGATCTCGTCACGCGTCACGTATCGGCGCGGGACGTGCTGGTCGTGACGAACTCCACCGTCGGCCCGCTGTACCTCGAGCGGCTCACGGCGAGCCTGCCCGGCAAGTGCGTCCGCTCGATCGCACTGCCGGACGGAGAGCAGCACAAGACCCTCGAGGTGCTCGGCCGGGTGTTCGACGCGCTGGTCGGCGCGCGGCTCAATCGCGACGGCTGCATCGTCGCGCTCGGCGGCGGCGTGGTCGGCGACATGGCGGGATTCGCAGCGGCCTGCTACCAGCGGGGCGTCGACTTCGTGCAGGTGCCGACCACGCTGCTGGCGCAGGTGGACTCCTCGGTCGGCGGCAAGACGGGTGTCAACCATCCGGGCGGCAAGAATCTGATCGGAGCGTTTCACCAGCCACGCGCAGTGCTGGCCGACCTCGACACGTTGCGGTCGCTGCCGCCGCGCGAATTGCGCGCCGGACTCGCCGAGGTGATCAAGTACGGACTGATCGACGACGCCGGCTTTCTCGAGTGGATCGAGCGCCACGTCGAGCCGCTCGCGGCGCTCGACACGGCCGCGCTCGCCCACGCGGTGCGCCGCTCGTGCGAGATCAAGGCGCGCATCGTGGCGGCGGACGAGCGCGAGCACGGACAGCGAGCGCTGCTCAATTTCGGCCACACGTTCGGTCACGCGATCGAGACGGCGGCCGGGTACGGCGAGTGGTTGCACGGCGAAGCCGTCGCGATGGGCATGCTGCTCGCGACGGACATGTCGCGGCGCCTCGGCTGGCTCGGGCACGCCGAAGTGCAGCGCGTGCACGACCTGTTGCGCCGTGCGGGACTGCCGACGGCCGCTCCGGCGATCGGCGCGGCCAGGGCACACGAACTCATGGGCATGGACAAGAAGGTGCTGCAAGGCCGCATCCGGCTCGTATTGCTGCGCCGGCTCGGCGAAGCCGTGATCACCGGCGATTACCCGGCGGACGCGCTGCAGCGCACGCTGCAGCGCCATTTCGAGGGAGCGCCCGCATGACGTCGCGCGCGCAGACCCCCGGGAACGACGACGAGCTGCTGCTCGCGCCGTACGCGCAGCGAGCCTCGGCGTCGCGCGGGCGACGCGTGGCCGAGCCGCCGCCGCGCCATCGCACCGAATACCAGCGCGACCGCGACCGGATCGTCCATTCGACCGCGTTCCGGCGCCTGGTCTACAAGACGCAGGTGTTCGTCAACCACGAGGGCGACCTCTACCGCACCCGGCTCACGCATTCGCTCGAAGTCGCGCAGATCGCACGCAGCGTCGCGCGGGCGCTCGCGCTCAACGAGTCGCTGGCCGAGGCGGTCTGCCTCGCGCACGATCTCGGCCACACGCCATTCGGTCACGCCGGCCAGGATGCGCTCAACGAGTGCATGCGCGACTACGGCGGTTTCGAGCACAACCTGCAGTCACTGCGCGTGGTCGACGAGCTCGAGGAGCGGTACGCAGAATTCCCGGGCCTGAACCTGACGTTCGAGGTCCGCGAAGGCATCCTCAAGCATTGCTCGGCGGCGAACGCGCGCAAGCTCGGCGACCTGGGTGAGCGCTTCCTGCAACGCCGGCAGCCTGGCCTCGAGGCGCAGCTCGCGAACCTCGCCGACGAGATCGCCTACAACAACCACGACGTCGACGACGGCATCCGCGCCGGGCTCATCACGATCGACGAACTGGCCGGCTGCAGCATGTTCGGCCGGCAGTACGAATCGGTGCGTTCGCAGTACCCGCAGCTCAACGGCCGTCGCCTCGTGCACGAAGTCGTGCGACGCATGATCGACTACGCGGTCAACGACCTGGTCGACGCCTCTGCCGAGGCGCTCGCGGCCGCGGCGCCCGGCGACGTCGAGGCCGTGCGCGCGCGCGCCCAGCCACTGCTCACGGTCAGCGAAACCGTCCGCGCCGAGCACCTCGAACTCAAGCAGTATCTCCGCGAGCACCTCTACCGGCACTACCGGGTGCTGCGCATGACGACGAAAGCCAGGCGGGTCGTGCGCGAGCTGTTCGACGCGATGCTGAACGACGTCGACCTGATGCCGACCGAACACCAGGAGGTCGCGCACCGGCTCGAGGCGTGCGATGGTCCGGCCGGCCGCGCGCGCGCCGTGGCCGACTACATTGCCGGCATGACCGACCGGTTCGCGATCCTCGAGCATCGGCGGATGTTCGAGCCCGGCGAACGGACCTGAAGCAGTGTCTAGTGTCCAGTGTCTGGTGTTTAGTAGGAGCGGCTTCGGCCGCGCGCCGCCGCAGTCGGCTTCCTACGGAACACTAGACACCAGACGCTGAGCACTACACTGAACACTTCTCCCATGCGCACCCGTTCCTTCAAGCAAGTCGACGTCTTCACCGCGGTGCCGTACCTCGGCAACCCGGTCGCCGTGGTGCTCGACGCCGACGGGCTCGACACCGGGACGATGCAGCGTTTCACGGACTGGACCAACCTGTCGGAAGCGACGTTCCTGCTGCCGCCCACGCACGCGGACGCCGATTACCGGTTGCGCATCTTCTGTCCCGGCCGCGAGCTGCCGTTTGCAGGACACCCGACGCTCGGCAGCTGTCACGCGTGGCTCGAGGCGGGCGGCCGCTCCAAGGGCCGCGACATCGTGCAGCAGTGCGATGCGGGCCTGGTCCGCATCCGCCGGGACGGCGCGCGTCTCGCGTTCGCCGCGCCACCGCGGCTGCGCACCAGGCTGCTGTCGGAGGCGGAGGTCGAGCGGCTTGCACGCGGACTCGGGCTCCGCCGCGACGACGTCGTCGCCCACGCGTGGTGCGACAACGGCCCGCCGTGGCAGGCCGTGATGCTGCGCTCGGCCGCGTCGGTCCTGTCGCTGCGGCCCGACCGAGCCGCGCTCGACGGCGCGTTCGTCGGCGTCGTCGCGCCGCACGCGGCCGGTGCAGAGTGCGACTTCGAAGTTCGCGCCTTCTTTCCGGGTCAGGCCGGGCTGATCGAGGACCCGGTCACGGGCAGCCTCAACGCCGCGCTGGGGCAATGGCTGATCGAAGCGGGTCTCGCACCCGCGCGCTACGTGGCCGGCCAGGGGACGGCGCTGGGACGGGCCGGCCGGATCCACGTGGAGCGGGACGCTGCGGGCGACACCTGGGTCGGCGGCGCCTCGACGACCTGCATCGACGGCCGGGTCACCCTGTAAATACCCCTATCTGCCGGGTCCGGTCCGGGGCGACCCCGTCGGTTATCATTCGCGGCTCGCTTCCATCCCGGGCGCCCGCTCATGTCGTACGTTCCCAAGTCGATCCCCGATCGCGAACGCCTCATTTTCGCGCTGGACCTGGCGGACCCGGTCGCGGCGCGGCGCCTCGCGGAAAGGCTCGGCGACGCGGTGTCGTTCTATAAGCTCGGGCTCGAGCTGTTCATGTCGGGCGGCTACTACGACCTGCTCGAGTGGCTGGTCGGGCGCGGCAAGAAGGTCTTCGTCGACCTCAAGTTTTTCGACGTGCCGGCCACCGTCGGGGCGGCGGTGCGGCAGTTGCGCAACCGCGGCGTGACGTTCACGACCGTGCACGGCAACCAGGCGATCATGGAAGCTGCCGCCGCCGCCAAAGGCGACGTCAAGGTGCTGGCCGTGACGGTGCTGACGAGCCTCGACCGGGGCGACCTCGACGACCTCGGGTTTGCCGTCGACGTCGGGAAGCTGGTGCTGTCGCGTGCGCGTCGCGCGCTCGAAGCGGGGTGTGACGGCGTCGTTTCGTCGGGCCTCGAGGCGCCGATGCTGCGCGAGTTCATCGATCAGCGGCTGCTGGTCGTGACGCCCGGCATCCGCCCGGTCGAGAACAAGCCGGTCGACGACCAGAAGCGGACGGTCGACGTCGCCGAGGCGTTCGCCAACGGCGCGGACTACATCGTGGTCGGCCGGCCGATCCGCGATGCGGCCGATCCGCACGCGGCGGCCGAGGCGATCCAGCAGACCATCGCCCACGTGTTTGCCGGGAGGTCGCCGTGACCGCGCCGCTGCAGAACGACCTCCTGCTGCGCGCGCTGCTGCGGCAGGCGACGCCGCGCACGCCGCTCTGGATGATGCGCCAGGCGGGTCGCTACCTGCCCGAGTACCGTGCGACGCGCACGAAGGCGGGCAGCTTCCTGAACCTGTGCATGACGCCGGAGCTCGCCTGCGAGGTGACGTTGCAGCCGCTCGACCGTTACCGGCTCGACGCGGCGATCCTGTTTTCGGACATCCTCACGATCCCGCACGCGATGAACGTCGGCCTCACGTTCGAGGCGGGCGAAGGCCCGAAGATCGCGCGCCCGGTCCGCGTCCCGGCCGACATCGACGCATTGCCCGTCCCGGATCCGGAGGTCGAGCTGCGCTACGTGATGGATGCGGTGCGCACGATCCGGCGCGAACTCGGCGGCCGCGTCCCGTTGATCGGTTTCGCGGGCAGCCCGTGGACCATCGCGACCTACATGGTCGAAGGCGGCGGCAGCCGCAACTTCGAGCACGTCAAGGGGATGCTGTACGGCGCGCCGCACGAGCTGCATCGGTTGCTCGAGGTGATCACGCGCGCGACGATCCTCTACCTGAATGCGCAGGTGGCCGCCGGCGCCCAGGCGCTGATGGTGTTCGACACCTGGGGCGGCGCGCTGACGCCGGCCGATTACCGCGGGTTCTCGTTGCGCTACATGCAGCAGATCGTCGAGGGCGTCACGCGCGAGGCCGAGGGGCGCCGGGTGCCCCTGATCCTGTTCACCAAGGGCGGGGGCCAGTGGCTCGGCGACATGGCCGACACCGGGTGCGATGCGCTCGGCCTCGACTGGACGACCGACCTCGCCGACGCGCGCCACGC
>DASUYI010000062.1:0-2891 GCA_036377475.1 Steroidobacteraceae bacterium
CTCCGCCATCTCGAGGATGGTGTCGATCGATTCCTGCTTTGCCTTGTCGATGAAGGCACACGTGTTGACCACGAGCACGTCGGCCTCGGCGGCGTCGCGCGTGAGCTGGTGGCCAGCCTGCTGCGCCAGGCCGAGCATCACCTCCGAATCCACGAGATTCTTCGGGCAGCCGAGCGAGATCAGTCCGATTTTCATCGCTAGTTCTTTTCAACCACGAAAATCACGAAAGACACGAAATGTCAGAAACGATCCTACGGATACAAGCGGTACAGCATCCGTGGATACGGGATCGTTTCGCGCACGTGTTCGAGCTTGCAGATCCAGGCGACGCAGCGCTCGATGCCCATGCCGAAGCCGCCGTGCGGGACGCTGCCGTAGCGCCGCAGGTCGAGGTACCACTCGAACGCCTCCTGCGGCAGGTTGTGGTCCTTGATCCGCTGCACCAGCAGGTCGTAGTCGTCGATGCGCTGGCCGCCGCCGATGATCTCGCCGTAGCCTTCGGGGGCGAGCACGTCGACACACAGCGCGACCTCCGGCCGCTCCGGGTCCGGCTTCATGTAGAACGCCTTGACCGCGGACGGGTAGCGGTGCACGCAGATCGGGCGATCGAATTCCTCCGAGAGCGCCGTCTCGTCGGGCGAGCCGAAGTCGCCGCCCCACTCGAACGGCAGCCCCTTCTTCTTGAGGATCGCCGCGGCCTCGTCGTAGGAAAGGCGGGGGAACGGCGGCTGCACGCGCTCGAGCCGGGTGGTGTCCCGCTCGAGGACCTTCAGCTCCTTCTCGCGGCGGTCGAGCACGCGCGCGACCACGGAGCAGACCAGGCCCTCGGCCAGCGTCATCACGTCGTCGAGGTTCGCATAGGCGACCTCGGGCTCGACCATCCAGAACTCGGTCAGGTGCCGGCGTGTCTTCGACTTCTCGGCCCGGAACGTCGGCCCGAAGCAGTAGACCTTGCCGAGCGCCATGGCGTTGGCCTCGTTGTACAGCTGGCCGCTCTGCGTCAGGTACGCGGTCTCGTCGTCGAAGTACTGGACCGGGAACAGCGTCGTCGTCCCCTCGCACGCGGCCGGCGTGAAGATCGGGGTGTCGGCGAGGATGAATCCGCGCTCGTTGAAGAAGTCACGGACCGCGTCGATCACCTCGTGCCGGATGCGGAGGATCGCCTGCTGCCGCGCGGCGCGGATCCAGAGGTGGCGGCGATCCATCAGGTACTCGACGCCGTGCTCCTTGGGGGTGATCGGGTAGTCGTGCGATTCGGCGACGACCTCGAGCTGGCTGACGTCGATCTCGTAGCCGCCGGGCGCACGCGTGTCGGCGCGCGCGGTGCCGGTGACGATGATGGCGGATTCCTGCGACAGGTGGTCGGCGCGGGCGAACGACTCGTCGCCGACGGCCTGCTTCGACATGACGCACTGAATGAAGCCGGTGCCGTCGCGCAGCGTGAGAAAGTGGATCTTGCCGCTGGAGCGGCGGTTGTGCAGCCACCCGCGCAGCGTCACCGTCTGTCCGTCGAAGCGGGCGATGTCGTCGATGTAGGCAATCATGCGTGACTCAGCGCGCGCTCGAAGCGGTCGCGCGCGCGGCGCGCCTCCTCCAGGACCTTCGCCGGATTGCCGGCGCCGGCCAGCTCCATCAGGTAGGTGCCTTCGTAGCCGATCTTCTGCAGCGTCACCAGGGCCAGATCCCAATCGATCGAGCCGGCGTAGGGCACCAGGTGCTCGTCCTCGCGGCCGTGGTTGTCGTGAATGTGCGTCGCGATCACGTGCTCGCTCGCCGTCTCGAGCGCATCGGCGACGTCGCCCATCAGGTGCGCGTGGCCGAAATCCATGCAGATGCCCGTGGGCCCGGCGTCGAGATCGTTCTCGATCATGGCCGCCAGCGCGGCCGCATCCGACAGCCGGTTGGGGATGACCTCGACGGCGATGCGGACGTCGAGCGGCTCGGCGAACCGGCAGATCTCCTGGAGGCTGCGCAGGGCGGCGCTGCGGTGGTTGTCGTCCGCCTGCTGCATCCGGGTCGGCGTGCCGAGGTGGACCACCATCACGTCGAACGGGATGCGGCGCGCCAGCGCCAGCGCCGCCTCCGCCTCGCGCACCGCCGCCTCGCGCTGGGCGTGGACCCCCGCCGCGGTCGAGTAGGTCGCGCTCGGCGTCTGGCCGAAGGCGTCGGTGATCGGCGCGTGCACGCCATGCAGCGACAGGCCGGTGGCGGCGAGCCATTCCTGCAGCCGCGCGATCGCCGCGTCGCTCCGGTAGTCGAAGTGGCTCCGGGTCGCGAACAGCTCGATGGTGTCGAAACCGTGCGCCGCGATCGCGGCCAGGTGGTCCCGCTCGAGCTGGCGATCGTGATAGAGGTGTGTGGAAATCCCGAACCGCATGGACGTCGCTTCCGCTCTCAGCCGGCAGCGCTCAGCCGTCAGCACGGGGCTGAGGCGTCACTGGAGCTGACAGTCAGGCTGTGAGCCGACCGTTGTGGGCTGAACGCCCAGAGTAGCACGTTTCGCCGCGCCGCCGCCGCTCCCGGGGGTCAGCGGAACTCGTCGACGTGGGAGGCGAGGACGTCGCGCAGCCGGCCGAAGCGGGGCAGGTGCGCGAGATTATCGCGCACGTACCGCAGCGTGCGGGGGATGTACTGGATGTAGACCGGGTTGCGCCGGGCCGTGGTCTGGTAGCCGAACGTGCCGAGCGCCTTGAGGTTCCGCTGCAGCGCCATCAGGTCGAAGCGCTGGCGGAACGCCGTCTCGTCGCCGGACTGCCCCTTGATCGCCAGGAAATACGCGATCAGCTCGTCGACCGTGCGCTCCGGCAGGTCGACGTAGGAGTCGCGGAGCAGCGACACCAGGTCGTAGGTGTCGGGACCCATGCGCGCGTCCTGGAAGTCGATGATGTAGA
>DASUYI010000063.1:0-2087 GCA_036377475.1 Steroidobacteraceae bacterium
AATATGTCACTGACTCACTTCTTGCAGGCTTCCGTCCATGCCGCGCAAGTCCGCGACCCCCAAGACTGCCCGTCGTCCCGGCCGCCCGGTCGGCGGCGGCGACACCGAGGTGCGCGCGGCGCTGCTCGAACATGCGCGCGCGTTGTTCCTCAGGCACGGCTTCGCGGACGTGAGCACGCGCCAGGTCGCGGCCGCGGCAGGCACGACGTCGGCCATGATCCATTACTACTTCGGCGACAAGCTCGGGCTGTACCGCGCAATGCTCGACGAGGCGATCGGGCCGTTCGTCGCGAGCCTGCAGCGCCTGGAGCAGGCCGGCGCGCCGCCGCCGGACCTCGAGGCCCTGATGGTCGGCTACATGCGGATGCTGGCCACCAACCCGTGGCTGCCTGCCCTGATCGTGCACGAAGTGCTCGACGAGGGCGGAAGGTTGCGCGAGCAGTTCGTCGAGCAGTTCGCGGGACGCCTGGCGCCTGCATTCGTCGAGGTGTTGCGTCGCGAGCGTGACCGCGGCGCGCTGCGCGCGGACCTCGACCCGCGCCTCGCGGCCATCTCGGCGCTGAGTCTTTGCATCTTCCCGTTCGTGTCGCTGCCCGTGACCAGTCGCGTGCTCGGGTTCTCGGTCAGCGGGCAGGAGTTCGAGCGGCTCGCGCGGCACACGACGCGGCTGTTCCGCGAAGGCGTCGTCGCGGGCCCGGGGCGTCAGTCATGAAAAGAACGCATCTCCTCGTCGTCGCGACGATGGCCGCGGTCGCGGCCTGTTCCGGCGACCGGCCGCAACAGGTGCTGGGCACGGTGGAGCGCGACCGGCTGGAACTGGTCGCGGAGTCCAACGAGCGCATCGTCGAGATCCCGGTGCGCGAAGGCGACCGTGTGGCCGCCGGCGCGTTGCTCGTGCGCCAGGAAGCGGGCACTGCGCAGGCCCGGATCGACCAGGCGAAGGCCGCGCAGGCCGAAGCCGAGCGACGGCTCGCGGATCTCGTGGCTGGGCCGCGGCGGCGCGAAATCGACGAGGCGCGCGCCACGCTCGCGGGGGCCGAGAGCGCGCTGCAGACCGACGTCGCCGAATACGAACGCGTGCGCTCGCTGGTCGAGCGCAAGCTGCTCAGCGCGTCAGAGCTCGACCGGGCTCGCGCGCGGCGCGACAACTCCGTGGCCGCGCGCGATGCCGCGCGTGCGCAGCTCGACCTGTTGCGGCAGGGGACGCGCACCGAGCAGATCGCCGAGGCGCGCGCGGCCGTCACCCGCACACGCGCGGCGCTCGCGGAAGTGCAGACCGTCGCCGACCGCTACGCCGTGCGGGCACCGCGCGCGGCCACGGTCGAAGCCTTGCCGTACGAACTCGGCGAGCGTCCGACGCCGGGCCGGCCGGTCGCGATCCTGCTGGGCGACGGCGCGCCGTATGCGCGCGTCTATGTACCTGAACCGTTGCGAGGTCGCGTCCGGGCCGGCAGCAAAGTCGAGCTGACCGTCGACGGCGAGCCGCGGCGCTACGCGGGCAACGTACGCTACGTCTCGGCTGAGGCGGCCTTCACGCCGTACTACGCATTGACGCAGAAGGACCGCTCGCGGCTGGCATACGTCGCCGAGATCGACCTCGTCGATGCCGCCGCGGCGCAGCTGCCGACCGGTCTCCCGGTCCAGGTGCTGGTTCCCGGCGCTCGCTGACCCCGTGGCCACAGTTCCCAACGCCGTGGTCGCTCCCGCGATCGTCGCACGCGGGCTCACGCGACGCTTCGGGCGCGTGACGGCAGTGGACGGCATCGATCTCGAGATCCCGCGCGCAAGGATCTACGGTTTCCTAGGGCCGAACGGGTCCGGCAAGTCGACGACCATCCGCATGCTGTGCGGCCTGCTGCACCCGAGCGCAGGCACGGTGCAGGTCCTCGGCCACGAGATGCCGCGCGACGCCGAACGACTGCGGCCGCGACTCGGGTACATGACGCAGAAGTTCTCGCTCTGGGACGACCTGACCGTCGCCGAGAACCTCGACTTCATGTCGCGGGTGTTCGACCTGGACCGGCACCGCCGGACAACGCGGTTCGAGGCGGTCACCGGCGAGTATCAACTCGCGCCGCTCCTGCAGC
>DASUYI010000064.1:0-4507 GCA_036377475.1 Steroidobacteraceae bacterium
GAGCGTGTCGATCACGGCGCGCTCGATGGCTTCGACCAGTGCGCGCACGCCGAGCGGGCGGCGCGAGAGGTCGAGCAGCGGGTACACGACCAGCTGGCCGGGGCCGTGGTAGGTCACTTGCCCGCCGCGATCGATGTCGACGACCGGGATGTCGCCGACGGCGAGCAGATGTTCCGCCTTGGCGTTCATGCCCATCGTGAAGACGGGCGGGTGTTCGAGGAACCAGATTTCGTCGCGCGTCGAGGCGTTCGCTTCGTCGGTGCGCCGTTGCATCGCGCGCCAGGTGGGTTCGTAGTCGACCCGGCCGAGCCACAGCATTCCCGCCCCTGCCACTGTCGCGCGCGAGGTCGGCCGCAGGCCGGGTGCAGGCACTGGCTCAACCGCCATGGCGCTGTGCCAGGCCGCCCGCGCCGAGGCCGGCGTTGTTGCGCGCGAGTGCCTGCTCGGCGCGGTAGCTCGAGCGCACGAGCGGTCCCGCGACGCATTCGACGAAACCGAGCTCGAGTGCCGTCTGCCGGTGCCGCTCGAAATCCTCCGGGGGCACGAAGCGCTGGACCGGCAGGTGATTGACCGTCGGGCGCAGGTATTGCCCGAGCGTGAGCAGGTCCACCCCGACTGCCCGCAGGTCGCGCAGGGTCTCGACGATTTCGTCACCGGTCTCGCCCAGCCCGAGCATCAGGCTCGTCTTGACGAGCACGTCGCCCTGGGCGCGCCGGTGTCGCTTCGCGTGCGCGAGCACCGCGAGCGTCTGCTCGTACGACGCGCGCGGATCGCGCACCGGGTGCGTGAGGCGGCGGACCGTCTCGACGTTCTGCGCGACCACGTCGAGCCCGCTGTCGACGACGGTCTCGACGTCGCCCAGCACTCCCTGGAAATCGGGCGTCAGCGCCTCGACCGCCGTGCCGGGGTTGAGCCGCTTGATCTCGCGCACGCAGGCGGCGAAATGCGCCGCGCCGCCGTCAGGCAGGTCGTCGCGGTTGACCGAAGTCAGCACGACGTACTTGAGTGCCATGAGCTGCACGGTGTGCGCGGCATTGGTTGGCTCCTCGGCGTCGAGCCAGCCGCGCGGATTGCCGGTATCCACCGCACAGAAGCGACAGGCGCGCGTGCAGACCTCGCCCATCAACATGATCGTCGCGGTTCCGGCGTTCCAGCACTCGCCGATGTTCGGACACTTGGCTTCCTCGCACACGGTGGCGAGGCGGTGTTCGCGAACGACCTGCTTGACCGTGTCGAAACCGTGACCCGCCGGCATCGGCGCGCGCAGCCAGGACGGCTTGCGGCCGACCGGCGTGAGCGCGGCGGCGCCCGGCCCGCTCGCGGCCTTCATGCCGTCGCGGATCGCCGTAAAGCCTTGCGGCGTCACGTATTTCTCGCCGCTCGCACGCGCTGGCGACGGCGCGCCTGTGGTGACGGGAATGCCTTTGAACTCGGTCATGGGACGCGCATTGTACGTTGGACGGGCGCTCCAGGCTGGCACGCGGCCTCCCGGCATGTCGGCCCACTGCACCGTCTTGCGTTCGGCCTTAGCCAGCCACCCCCGCCAGCCGCGCATTCAGCGCGTCGAGGCGCTCCGGCGTCCCGATGTCGAGCCAGTCGCCGTCGAAGAGTTCGACGCCGACACGCGCCTGCACGGCGGCCGCGCGCAACAGCGGGGCCAGCTTGAAGACGCCGTCGCTGCAGCCGTTGAACAGCGACGGGTGATAGACGCCGAGCCCCGAGAACGTGTGGCGCGGCAGCGCGGCGATCCGTTGCGCCACCGCGGTGTCGGCGTCCATGCCGGGAACGGGCTCGACCATGCGACCGTCGAGCAGCGCGAAGTCGCCGCGCGGGTTGTGCGGCGGGTTCGGCACGAGCACGAGGTGCGCCTGGTCCTTGCCGGGCAGGCCGCCGGCGAACCGCTCGCGCAACCGCGCGTACGGAAAATTCAGCCAGACGTCGCCGTTCAGCACCAGGAACGGCTCGACGCCCATCGGGCAGAGCCACGACAGCGCGCGGAAGATGCCGCCGCCGGTCTCGAGGGGTGCGGGGCCTTCGTCGCTGTAGTGGAGGTCCACGCCGTAGCGCGCACCGTCGCCGAGCGCGGCCGGGATCTGCGCGCCGAGCCACGACAGGTTCACGCACACCTCGCGAAAGCCGGACGACGCGAGCGCGCGCAAGTGATGCTCGATCAACGCCTCGCCGCCGACGCGCAGCAACGGCTTCGGGTGCGTCAGCGTCAATGGCCGCATGCGCTCGCCGCGCCCCGCGGCCAGGATCATCGCTCGCATGACGATCAGCGGGCCCGGGTGTCGAGGCTGGCGACGACGGCCGGCAGCACGCGCCGCTCGATCAGCCGGCCGAGCTCGAGAAAGCCCGGCTGCCGACTGCACGCCCCCACCGCGTACTCGAGCGTGCGCGGAATGTCGGCGAGATAGCCGGACTTGCCGTCGCGGTGCCAGAGCCTCGCGAAGATGCCCGCCACCTTGAGCTGGCGCTGCAGGCCGATCAGGTCGAACCAGCGCAGGAACTGCGCCTCGTCGCGCCCGGTGTCGAGCCCGGCGGCCGCGGCCTCGCGCCGATACTGCCGCGCCCAACCGACGACGCGTCCCTGCGGCCAGGCGATGTACGCATCGCGCAGCAGCGAGAGCAGGTCGTACGTGAGCGCACCGCGCACCGCGTCCTGGAAGTCCAGGATCCCGGGGTTGTCGCCCGGGCAGACCATGAGGTTGCGCGAGTGATAGTCGCGATGCACGAAGACCTGCGGCTGCTCCCGCGCGTTCGCAACGAGTGCGTCCATCGCTGTCTGCAGGGCCTGTGTCTCGGCCCGGGAAAGCTCGAGGCCGAGATGTCGCTGCAGCAGCCAGTCGGGAAACAGGCTCATCTCGAAGCGGAGCAGCTTTTCGTCGTACGGCGGCAGCGTTCGCGCCGCATCCGCCCCGTGCGCCTGGATCCGCACGAGCGCGGCGATCGCGTCGGCGTACAGCGCATCGGCACGGCCGGGGTTCGCGAGCTCGGGCAGGTACATCGTCGTACCGAGGTCCGTCAGCAGCAGGAACCCGTCCTGTTCCGAGCGCCCGAGCACGCGCGGCGCGTGGACGCCGATCTGCTGCAACATCGCGGCCACGCGCAGGTACGGACCGACGTCTTCCTTGCCCGGCGGCGCGTCCATGACGATCAGCGGTTCGTGACCCACGCGGGTCACGCGAAAATAGCGGCGAAAGCTCGCATCGGCCGACGCCGGCGCGATCCCGTAGTCCCGGAAACCGAGGTCCCGCTCGAGCCATCCTCGCAGCGACTGCAGTCGCAGGTCGTGCGTGGCGCGTTCCGTCAGCGTGCTGGCGTCGTTCAAACGTCGGTGTCCTTCGGTGTGGGATGCAGCCAACAAATCGGGCTGCGACTCGGCGCGCGCAATTATAATCGCGCGGATGTCCGTTCCGCCGTCCCGACGCAGCCGCACTGGTTCATTGGAGCTCAGAACCATCCTGCGGCGATTGCTGCAGCGAGCCGCGCTCTGTGCACTGGTCGGCGCGCCCTGCCTGGCGGCGCATGCGAAGGACGAGCCGACGCCGGAGGATGTCGACGACGACGCGGCCTGCCGCATTGCCGCGCCGGACCCGCGCATCGACGAGCTGCTGCAGGCCGATCCGGCCGATCCGCGCATCGAGATCACGAGCGACACCGGCGAACTCGGCCGCGCCGGCGACGCGACGCTGTCGGGCAACGTCACGATCCGCACGGGCCAGCGACTGCTGAAGGCGGACCAGGCCGAGGTGGACTCGGAACGACGCAGCGTCCGGCTGCGCGGTCGCATGGAGTACCTCGACCCGCAGCTGCACGTCGTCGGCGAAAGCGGCTCGTTCGTCGAGGACGGCGGCGGTCAGTTCAAGGGCGCGCAGTTCGAGCTCGTCGACCGCGCGGTGCGCGGCGCCGCCGAGGGCGCGCGCGTGAGCGGCGACGGCAGGATGGAACTCGAGGGCGTTCGCTACACCGCCTGCCCTCCCGGCGTCGACGACTGGGAACTGCAGGCGGGCGAGATCGTCATCGACCAGAAGAACCAGCTCGGCACCGGCCGCGACGTCAAGCTCGAGTTCCTCGGGGTGCCGCTCTTCTACACGCCGTGGATCACGTTCCCGGTCGGCGACCAGCGCAAGTCCGGCCTGCTGTTCCCCACGTTCGGCAGCAGCAGCAAGAACGGCACGCTGGTCGCGGTGCCCTACTACTGGAACCTCGCGTCGAACTACGACGCGACGCTGACCGGTCGCTGGTACTCCGCGCGCGGTGTCCGCGTCGACCCGGAGCTCCGCTACCTCGACGACCACAACCGCAGCCAGCTCAACGTCGAGTACATGTTCCACGACGAGGATCGCGGCGAGGCACGCAGCCTCGTGGACTGGCGGCACGTCACGCGCTTCGCGCCGCGGACGCGCCTGCTGATCGACGCCGCCAACGTGAGCGACACCGACTACTTCGAGGACTTCGGCGTCGGCTTCGAGGGCACGAGCGTCACTTACCTCGACCGCTACGT
>DASUYI010000065.1:0-3348 GCA_036377475.1 Steroidobacteraceae bacterium
GACCTGCTTCAGGTTGCTCTTGCGGTCCTTGCCCATCGGCGCGAGCACGGCGATGCGATGGCCGAGCGTCATGGCCTCGACCTGGTCGTGCGTGACGTAGACCGTCGTGGTCTTGAGCCGGTACTGCAGCTTGGCGAGCTCTGCGCGCATCTGCACGCGCAGTTCGGCGTCGAGGTTCGACAGCGGCTCGTCGAACAGGAACACGGAGGGCTTGCGCACGATGGCGCGGCCGAGCGCGACGCGCTGGCGCTGACCGCCCGACAGCGCCTTCGGCTTGCGGTCGAGCAGCGGCTTGAGGCCGAGGATGCCGGCCGCCTCGTCGACGAGCTTGTCGATGTCGCCCTGCGGCACCTTGCGGATTTGCAGGCCGAAGGCGATGTTCTCGCGCACTGTCATGTGCGGATACAGCGCATAGCTCTGGAACACCATCGCGACGTCGCGGTCCTTCGGGTGCACGTCGTTGACCACGCGGTCGCCGATCGTGAGCTGGCCTTCGCTCGGTTCCTCGAGCCCCGCGATCATGCGCAGCGCCGTCGACTTGCCGCAGCCCGAGGGGCCGACGAACACCATGAACTCGTGGTCGTGGATCGAGAGGTCGAGGTTCTCGATCACGCTGACGTCGCCGAAGCGCTTGGCGATGCCCTGGAATGCTATGCGTGCCATTGCGCTGCCTCGGCCTCCATTGCCTTATCCGGTGGTCTCGCGCACGAACACGCGCGCCTGGCGTGCGGGCACCGTCACGGCGAGCTGGTCGTCCGCCAGTGTCGCAGCCGCACCCGTCACGGCGTCGCTCACGCGACCGCCCCGCCACGTCGCCGGCGCGGGAACGCTCACGCTCGCAGCGGTCGTGCCGCGATTCACGGCAACGACGACCGCGTTGCCGGACGCGGGGTCGGCGCGCTCGAACACGAGCAGATCGCCGTCGGACGAGAGACGCTTGTAGCCCCCCTGCGACAGCGCGGGGTTCCGGCGCCGCGCCTCGATCAGCTTGCGGTAGTACTCGCGCAGCGCTTCGTCGCGCGCGATGCCCTTGCCGGGCTGCACGTCACGCCGGCCCCACGGCATGTCGCCGCGGTTGACGGGCCAGACGCTCCCTTGCCGCCCCACTTCCTCGCCGTAATAGATGGTCGGGATGCCGAGCGAGGTCATCTGCAGGGCGACGCAGAGCCGAAACGCGTCGAGGTCGCCCTCGAGGTTGTGCAGCGCCATCGGCTCGTCGTGCGAGGACAGGTAGTGCGCGAGGTGGTAACCGTCGCGGACCTTGTGGCGCTTCTCCAGGTACGAGGCGAACGCGATCGTGCGTCCCTTGCCCCGCACGAACGATTCGCAGCTGCCCTTGAACGTGAAATCGAAACCCGCGTCCATCTCGTCGTCGACGAAATAGTCGTCGAGCACCTGCGCCGAGCCCCCCCAGACTTCTGCGAGCAGGAAGAAGTCGCGACCGAGCCGCGTGCGGGTCTCCGTGCGGTGCTTCTGCCAGAACGCGTGGTCGATGTGCTTGACCGTATCGAGCCGGAACCCGTCGAGCCCGGTGCGCTGCGCCAGCCCCAAGTGCGCGTCGAACAGGTGCTGCTGCACCTCGGGCAACTCGGTCCTGAGGTCCGGCAGGCCGCCGACCTGGCAGTTCAGTTCGTCGACGGCGCAGTCGACCGGCCGGGTCCGGATCCAGCCCGCCGTGGCCGGATCCTTCACGTAGCGCGCGTCGTAGCCCACGTGGTTGTAGACGACGTCCAGCAGCACTTTGATGCCGCGCGCGTGCGCAGCGTCGACGAGTTGCTTCAGCTCGGCCTCGGTGCCGAATCGCGGATCGACCTTGGTGAAGTCGTCGGCCCAGTAGCCGTGGAACGCACAGTGCTCGAACCAGCCGCCCGGCACGGAGATCCCGGTCGGGGGCTGGGCGGGCGGGCAGAAGTCGATCTGCCGCACGACGGGCGTGAGCCAGATCGCCGTGGCGCCGAGCGAGGCGACCTCGTCGAGCTGACGGGTGAGACCGACGAAATCCCCGCCGTGAAAGCCGCCCGGGTTCGCGCGAGCGACGTTCGTGTCGTTCGCGCCGGACCCGTTGGCGAACCGGTCCAGGATCACGAAGTAGAGCACTGCGTCCGCCCAGTTGCGCTGCGGCGTGACCTTGGACGAGCCGGCCGCCGCTACGGGCGCGTCAGGAGCGTCGACACCGGTCGCGGCACAGCCGTGCAGGCCCAGGCCGGCGACGAGGAGGCATGCCGCGACCTGCGTGAGGCATCGGGGCGAGGCCGACACCAGTCGAGTACTACCCGTCCGTCGCTCACTCCTTGTGCGCATGACCGAGTTCGACCTGGTGTTGTAGTTCTGCCGCGGCCAGGAATCGCAGTGCCCTCGCAGCGTT
This sequence comes from Steroidobacteraceae bacterium, assembly GCA_036377475.1. Lineage (GTDB taxonomy): Bacteria > Pseudomonadota > Gammaproteobacteria > Steroidobacterales > Steroidobacteraceae > RPQJ01. Next base: position 2,366 of record DASUYI010000065.1, read on the forward strand.
GCACGGTGCATTGCAAAAAAGCAATCGTGAACAATCGCCGTTTTCTCGCACCGCCGCGCGTTCTCGCACCGCCGCGCGGAGTAATCGATCAGAAGATCGTGTAGATCAGCGACGCCAGCGCCGACTGTTGGCTGATCACGACAAGACCGCCGAGCAGCACGAGCACGAGAATGATCGGCAGCAGCCAGAACTTCTTGCGCACGCGCATGAACTGCCACAGGTCGCGCAGGAACTCCCCCATCAGAACGGCTCCTCCAGGCGTATCTCGTGCTCGGGCGGCACGGTCACGCGGTACGTGGCCGCCCGTGCGTCGAAGCCGGTGACGTACTGCAGCTTGCCGAGGCGACGCAGGACCCAGCCGACCGGCAGCAGGATCGCAAAAAACACGGTGCCGAGCAGCAGCCACGTGTTGAGCCACGCAAGCACGCGGGCCACCGGCAGGAACGCGCGGTGCAGGGGCAGGATCGCGGGCGGGTGCGCCCACGCGATCATGACCAGGATCCAGGCGACGATCAGCGGCCACAGCGGCTCCGGCCGCTCGCGGAACCAGGGCACGAGCCACCAGAAGACCACGACCAGCACGAGCGCGATGCCCAGCGCGAAGAAGCGCAGTTCGCGGCGATCGTCGCGGCTGAGTGCGTGCATCAGTCGGCCTCGAACGCCCGCACCGCCCCTGCGGTGAGCGGATGCCCGTGAGGCTGATGTCGCCGATCGAGCAGGCGGTTGCCCAGCACGAGATAGTCCATGCCGGTCGCCATGAAGCAACGAAAGGCGTCGACCGGCGTGCAGACGTTCGGCTCGCCGCGGACGTTGAACTAGGTGTTGACCAGCACGGGCACGCCCGTCTTGCGCTCAAACGACTCGATCAGGCGGCGAAAACGCAAATTCGTGCCGTGATCTACCGTCTGGACGCGGGCGCTGTAGTCGACGTGCGTGATCGCGGGCAATCCGGATTCGATGCGCTCGAGCCGCTCGAACCCCTG
>DASUYI010000066.1:0-2137 GCA_036377475.1 Steroidobacteraceae bacterium
CGATGGGCGTTCGATGATGACGCTCTCCGCGAGCCGCCGTTCCTGGCGCTCAATCCAGGCGCTTGTGGAACCGCAGCGTCGCGATCGCGAGCGTGACCGCGAGGAACAGCCCCAGCTTGGCCGCGGGCACGCCCATTTCGGCCAGCGGCGCGCCGCGCAGCAGGATGCCCCGAATCATTTCGACGAAATGCGTGAGCGGGAGCACCTGCGCGATCCACTGGGCCGGCTTCGGCATGCCGTCGAACGGAAAGACGAACCCGGACAGCAGGATCGAGGGCAGCAGCGTCATGAACGACAGCTGGAACGCCTGCATCTGCGACTTCACCAGCGTCGAGATCACGAGACCCAGCGTCAACGTCGCGGCAATGAACAGCGCCGCGGCGAGGTAGAGGTCGAGCAGGCTGCCGTTGATCGGCACGTCGAACGCGTACGCGCCGACGACGAGCACGAGCGTGGTCTGGATCAGCCCGATGACGATGTACGGGGCCAGCTTGCCGGCCATCAGTTCCCAGGACCGGATCGGCGTCGTGATCAGGAGCTCGAGGTTGCCGCGTTCGCGCTCGCGCACGATCGCCACCGAGGTGAAGATCACCATCGTCATGTTGAGGATCACGCCGATCAGCGCCGGCACGACCTGCACGGCCGTCCGCCGCTCCGGGTTGTACTCCGTGAGCACCTCGAACACCGGCACACGCGAGCGATACTCGCCGTCGCGCGCCGGCAGCGGCATCTGCACCAGGCCACGCGCAACGCTGTCGATCATCGGTTCGGAGCCGTCCACGAGGATCTGGACCGCTGCGCGGTCGGCGCCGAGCCGGCGGCGCTCGAAATCGCGCGGGATCACGACCCCGACACTGACCTCGCCGGCATCGAGGCGCCGGCGGAGGTCGAGGACGCTCGCGCTCGGCGCGGCGAACCGCACCACCCCGCTCGCCTGCAGGTCGGCGACCAGCGCGCGGGAGTGGCTCGTGTGCGCTTCATCGACGACGGCCGCACGGATGTCGCGGACGTCGAAGTTGATCGCATAGCCGAACAGCAGCATCTGCAACAACGGAATGCCGACGATCATGCCGAACGTGAGGCGATCGCGCGCGAGCTGGCGGACCTCCTTGTTCATGATGGCGAAGAGTCGCTGCAACATGGCCGGTTCGCTCCCCGCTAGTCGGCCGCCGCGACGTGCGACGTCCGCTTGAAGCCGGTCGCGGCCACGAAGACGTCCTCGAGGCTCGCGCCGACGACGGTCGACCGCGCGGCGACGCCTGCGTCGCGCAAGCGATCGGCGCAGCGCTCGGCGGGGCGTGGCGTGTCCGGTCGCAACAGCACGTGCAGTCGCGTGCCGAGCTGCGCGACGCTCAGCACTGCGTCATCCTCGAGCAACACCGCTCGCGCCGGGACGGTGTCCTCGGCCTCGATCTCGACCACGCGGGCCGGGATCGCGGCCATCAACTGTTTCGGCGCGCCCTGGGCGACGATACGGCCGTCGGCGAGGATCGCGAGCTCGTGACAGCGCTCGGCCTCGTCCATGTAGTGCGTCGAGACGAGAATCGTGACGCCGCGGGCGACCAGCGCAAACAGGCTTTCCCAGAAGTCGCGACGGCTCTGCGGGTCCACCGCGCTCGTGGGCTCGTCCAGCATGAGCAGCTCGGGTTCGTGCAGCGTCGCAGCCGCGAGCGCGAGTCGTTGACGCTGGCCGCCGCTCAGTGTCCCGGCGCGCTGCTGCAGGAGCGGCGCGAGCTGATACTCGCCGGTGACGGCCTCGAACCGCGTTGTCCGGCGGTGCCGGTCCAGGTCGAACACCCGCGACATGAAATCGAGGTTCTCGGCGACGGTCAGGTCGTCCCAGAGCGAGAACTTCTGCGTCATGTACCCGAGTCGCGGCCGCAGTCGTTCGGCGTCGCGCGGCATCTCATGGCCGAGGACCTGCACCGTGCCTGCGCTCGGGTGCAGCAGGCCGCACAGCATGCGGATGGTCGTCGTCTTGCCGGACCCGTTCGGCCCCAGGAAACCGTAGATCCTTGCGCGCGGGATCTCGAGATCGATGCCGTCCACTGCCGTCACGCGCCCGAAGCGTCGCGTGAGCCCGCGTGCGACGATCGCGGGAGCGACCACGGCGTTGGGAACTGTGGCCACGGGGTCA
>DASUYI010000067.1:0-5788 GCA_036377475.1 Steroidobacteraceae bacterium
GCTACGAGATCCTGTCGGGCATCGAGTTTCCGTGGCCGATCGCGGAAATGGCCCGGCAGCACCACGAACGGATCGACGGGTCGGGCTACCCGCTCGGGCTGCGCGGCGAAGACACGCTGCTCGAAGCGCGCATCCTCGCGGTCGCGGACACCGTCGAGGCCATGACCTCGCACCGGCCATACCGTCCGGCCGTCGGGCTGGCCCTGGCGCTGTACGAGATCGAACGCGGCCGCGGCGTGCTGTACGACCCGGACGTCGTCGACGCCTGCCTGCAACTGTTCCGCGAACGCCGCTTCACGTTCCTCTGACGTCGGTCCGCCTGCGGGCAGTGACGTAACGCTGTCCTGCACGGGAGCGCGCCGAGCCGGTCTGGACTTCGGGCGCCGCGAGCGGTCAACTGTGCCCAACGGCCCGGTGACACCATCGGGCGACCGCTGCGGCCTCCCGTACAGGGGGGTTCGTGGCCGTCCGGCACGGGAGGCAGGTGCATGAGCGTCAAGGCAATGGCGGCGGTGGTGGCGGCCGTGGCGATGGCGATGGTCGCCGCGCGCGACGTGCAACCGGTCGATGCGGCCCGCAACCCCTGGCTGCGCGATGCCGTGCCGGTCAGCGAGCCGCTGCCGCCCGGCCATCCACCGATTCCCGATCGCCGGTTGCCGGACGGGCATCCCCCGATCGAGCGCGCTTACCCGAATTTGCCGGAAGGGCACCCGCCGATTCCGTGGGCGCAGCCCGGCTGTCCGGGGCGGTTCGGCTGGCCCGAGGACGGCATCGACGCCGGCATGGACCGCGACGAACGCGAAGTGATCAGCACCTGAGGAACTGGACTAGTGACTAGTGACTAGCGTCTGGTGTCTAGTAGGAATCGGCTGCGCCGACGCGCGGCGAAATCACCTCCTACTAACCGCTAGACACTAGCCACTAGACACTAGACCGGAATGAATTTCGCCCGCATCGCGCGCCTGGGCCACCGCTGGCTCGCGCTCCTGGTCGGCTGGCAACTCGCACTCTGGACGCTGAGCGGCCTCTACATGGTCGTCGTGGACCTCGATTTCATCCATGGCGACACGCTGGTCCGCAATGTCGCGCCACCGGTCCGTCTGGACGTGCCGCTTGCCCGCCTGTCCGCGATTCGCGAAGGTCGCGACGACATCCGGGCGATCCGGCTCCGCACGCTGCCGGACCGGGGGCAACCGGTGTACGAACTCGTCCGCGCGGACGGCGCCGAACTGCTGGACGCCCGCACGGGCCGGCCGATGCCGGTGTTCGACGCCACGCGGATTCGTGCGCTCGCCGCCGCACACTACGCCGGCTCGGGACCGGTGGCGACGGTCACGCTGCTGACGCGGGACGCCGACGTGCCGGACGAGATCCGCGGCCGCCGTGCGCCGGTCTGGCGCGTCGACTTCGACGACTGGACTGCCACGTCGCTGTACCTGGATCCGGTGACCGGCCGCCTGGTCACGCGCCGACACCGTTTCTGGCGCTGGTTCGACTTCCTGTGGTCCCTGCACATCATGGATTACGTCGCGCGCGAGGACGTCAACAACCCGCTGCTGCGCGTCGCGGCGCCACTCGCCTTCGTCACGGCGGCATTCGGCGGCTGGCTCGCGTTCCACAGCTTCGGTTTCCTGCAGCGGCGCCGACGTGCCGCGCGAGGAGACACATGAAACTGCTGCGGCTGCGCCAGCTGCATCGCTGGGTGGCGTTGGTGGTCGGGCTGCAGGTCCTGGTGTGGACGGCGAGCGGGCTGATGTTCGCGTGGCTCGACCAGGGCCTCGTCGCGGGCGAAGCACTGGCCGAAGCGCCCGTCCCGACGGCACTTCCGGCCGCGGCGGACCTGCTCGAACCTGCACGGCTGCCGCTCGCGGCGGACACGCCGGTGGTCCGTGCGCTCGAACTTCGCGAGGTCGACGGCCGCTGGGTCTACCGCGTCGAGACCGACGCGGACGTGCGGCTGCTCAGCGCGAGCGACGGCGCGCCGGTCGCGATCGACGCGGCGGCCGCCCGACGGCTCGCGGCCAGCCACTACCGCGGCCAGGGACGCTTGCGGACCGTGCAATTGCACGCGACCGAGACGCTCGAGACGCGGGAGCTCGGTGCGGCGTGGGAGGCGGCGTTCGACGATGCCACTGGCACGCGACTCTATTTTTCGAACGCCGACGGGTCGCTGGTGGCCGTGCGCACGGATGCCTGGCGTCTCAAGGACCTGTTCTGGATGCTGCACACGATGGACTATCGGGGCCGCGACGACTTCAACAATCCACTCGTCATGGTCGCGGGCACGGCGGCCGCGTGGGTCGGGCTCACTGGAGTGTGGCTGCTCGCGCGAGTCATGCGTCCTCGGCGCGAGGCGGATGGACGAGCGACTCGCTAGAACTTGAAGATCTTCTCGAGTTCTTCCTTGATCTTGCCCTCGAGCGGCTGCTTGATCGCGTCCTTGGCCATCGCCTCGAGCAGCTTCGAGACGTCCGGCCGCACCTTCGGCTCGGCCAAGGTGCCCGTGACGCGCAACGGAATGTCGGCGTCCTTGAGACGACTGACCTTGACGCCGAGCAGGCGGCCTTGCGGCGCCTTGAGCAGCCGTGCGGCGAGGTCGAGGTCGAGTGCGCTGCGGCCGTAGTCGACCTTGCCGCGGCCGCGCACGCGCGCGAAATCGGTGATGAATTCCAGCCTGTCGTTGCGCAGCGTGCGCTCCGCGAGCGTGCCACGCGCCGAGAAGCGTTCGAACTTCGTGCGTCCAGAGCCCGCCCCCGTCGCGGCGGAGGGGGTGAGTCGTGCCGCGGCCACGGCGCGTTCGATCTCGTGCCACAAATCGACGCCGATTACGGCGCCGTCCATCACCGTGAACTCGAACGGCCCGCGCAGGTTGGCGACCAGCGCCTGCGCGTTCGCCCCGTGCGACGTCAGTGAAAACCTCCCGTCCCCGCGGCCCTGCAACTGCTCGAGGCCGAACGACTGGCCGAGCAGCGCCGCGACGTCGACGCCGGACAGTTGCTGGTCGACGCGCAGGGACGGTTCCGCGGCCGCAAGGTCGTACTGCAGCCGCGTGACGATCGAGCCCCCGAAGGCCCGGGCCCGCAGCGGCTCGAGCGACACGCGGCCGTCCTGCAGACGCACTTCCAAGCGCGCGTCCTGCAACGGGACCTTCGCCACGACGAGGCGATCGAGCGCAATCGAGCCGCGCAGGTCGTATGCCCGCCGGCCGTCGTCGGCGACGGCCCTGGAACGCTTTGGGGCGCTCGGTGGCGCTCCCGCCGGCGGCAGGTAGCGGTCGAGGTCGAGCGCCGCGCCGCGCAGGTCGAACCGCAGCGCCAGGGGCTCGCCGGGGCGCACGCCGAACTGGCCCGCGAGGCGCGTGTCGTCGAGTTGCACCTCGAGCGCGTCGAACTGCAGCCCACGCGCGGACGAATAGGCGAGCTTCGAGTTCGCCGACAGGCGCCGAAGGGCCTGCGGGTCCTGCGTGCGTGGAGTGTCGAGGCCGAGAGCCGCGAACAGCGCGCGCGGGTCGGTCTCCGCGAGCCGCAGATCGCCGTTGACGATGGGACCGGCGTCGCGTTGCTCGATCCGCAGGTTCGTTGCAACCACGGCCTTGCCGAGGCGCGCTTCGAGCTCCCGCACCTCGATGTCGCGGGTTGCGCTCGTCATCACGACCTGCGGCGAGCGCAGGGCGACCGCCAGGGCTTCCCGTGCCGCGCGAGCGAGTCGAACCTCGCCCTCGGTGCCGACGAGCAGGACGCGATCGGGCTGCGTCAGGTCCACGCGCGTGCGCACGGCGAGTCGACCCAGGTCCCGTTCATTGCGCGCGAGCCTGAGCGACGTGTCGACGTCGACCGGTTCGCCCCGCCGCAGACGACCAGTCTCCAGGTTCCAGTCGGTGAGCGCATAGCGCGTGCCGGCCTGGGCGTCCGCGAACGAAACGCGTGCGTCGCGAAGCTCGACGCTCGCCACGCTCGGTCCGGCGTCGCCACCGTCCGCGTCGACAGGCTCCGGCGCTGGCTCCTTGCGCTCGAGGCGGTCGAGCAGGTCCGACCAGTTGTTGCTGCCGTCCCGCGCCACGGCGAGGTTCAGCACGAGGCCCTCGACGCGCACGGGGCCGAACTCCACACGGCGCCGGCTGAGCAGCGGCCACAGCCTCACCCCGAGACGCGCACGCTCCAGCGACGCGAACGGCTCGTCGCCGAAACCCTTGCGGTTGGAGATCGCGGCTGTCCCGGATTCGATCGCGAGCCAGGGGAAGAGGGACAACGACAGGTCGCCGTCGAGCCGCAGCTCCCGCCCGGTCACCTCGCGGAAAACGGATTGCACGCGGGCCTTGTGGTCGTTCGGATCGAACAGCAGCCAGGCCAGCAGCAGCGCGACCACCAGGACGACCGCGACGGACGCTGCGACGATTCCCGCGATCCTCAATCCGCGCATGCCGCCCTCGCGTGTGGAGCGGCGGATTCTAGTTCAGCGCGCGCGGCGCGGCGCGCGCCGGTCAGAAGTCGCGATGCGCGGCCAGGTTGAACACGACGTCCGGCGAGGCGTCGGCCTGGATGTCTTCGCTCACGCCGAGGTCGAAGCGCCAACCGCCCACCGTGCGATAACTGCCGCCGAAGGTCAGCACGACCGCGCCGCCGTCGAAGTCGTCGAGGCCGGAATCGAACACGCCCGAGTTCGTCTCGAGCTGCGCGGTCAGGTCGAGCCCGCGCCAGGCATTCCAGCTCGTGCCGCCCATGACGGACCATGCATGGTCCTGCTGCAGTTCGGGCAGCAGGTCGCCTTCGCCGAGCCAGGCGAGGTTCGCCTGGCCGAAGACTTGCCAGCGCTCACCGAACCGGTGTTCCCCCGCAAGCGACAGGGCCACGTCGGCCGCCCCGCTGCCGGTCAGGTCCTCGGCCTTGCCGACTGGCACCTTGACCGAGAGCCAGCCCGCGAGCGCGCCGCTTCCGGACTCGATCAGCTGGTAGCCCAGCGCGAGCGGAATGTCCGCGACGCCCGAGGCCTCGCGCTCGACCCGGAACCCCGTGACGCCGGACACCAGGTATTCGAGCAGGAGCTGGTCCTCCGGCAACTTGTCGCGCGAGCCGTTCGGCAGGCCGAACGCGTCGTGCCACCCTTCGATCGTGCCGTCGAGCGCGCCGTTGCCGAGACTGCGATACGCCACCTGGCCCCGCAGCGCAAACCGCTGCGACAGGCCGTACGTCAGCGCCACGCGCGTTTCGACGACCTCACCGTCGAGCGTGTACTCGAGGCGGTCGCGAGCCTCGGTCGTGGCGAAATTCGACCAGTCGACGGCGAGTGCGGCGCCACCACTCCCGGGCGCGGGGAGGCGTGCGGGCAGTGGTGCCGGCAGTCCGAACAAGGCAACCAGCGGATGCTGGTTGCGCACGACGAACGGTTCGGCCTGGACGGCGGAGGCCGCGAGCGTGCCAAACCACAGAACCGCGCGCAGCGACCTCCGACTGACGTTCATGCGACCCCCGGGGTGCCGGCCGTTCGAACTGCCCGTACACCGAGGCGCATGGTACGGAGTCCCCGTGTGCGCGACATTCGTGGAAGCACGTGACTGGGACATGAGCGACACTCGTGTTGTGCGTTGCAGCACGCGCGCGCTGTCAGAGGATCGATCGCGACCGATTCACGATGGTTGACAAGACCGAGGCCCGCGCGGAGACTTCCTCGCCCCGGGTCTGGACGCTGTCCAGACGCACGGGTTCACACGGGAGCGGGGCTGGAAGCCCCGAATACATGCATCACAAGAACAAGAACTCGACCTGGTCTAGGGAGGGTACTCAGATGATGT
>DASUYI010000068.1:0-11401 GCA_036377475.1 Steroidobacteraceae bacterium
CCTTCGGCCTGCGTGGTGGTAGCACCCTCCTCGGGACTGCCCGAGGGTTGGCGCGAACAGGCGGTCGCCAGGGCGACCAGCGCAACCGAACCGAGCATGAAGATACCCACTCTCGCGGTGTGTTTCATGGTCTCCCCCTGCGTGCCGTCAGAGGTGATGAATCGCTTGGAACCCCGGCCGCCTCGACGTGCGGTCACATATACCCAGATCGCGAAGCCTAGTCTTTCGGCGGCGCATTTGCGATCAGCGCTGCGCCTGCGCTCCGGTCAATATCCCGCCATCTCGTCGTCGGGGTAGCAGTACAACCAGCGCTCGCCCGCTTCGGCCGACGCGATGACGGGATGACCGGACGTCCGGGCATGACCGCTCGCATGCCGACTTGGCGAGCTGTCGCAGCAGAGCGTGACGCCACAGGTCTGGCACGTGCGCAGGTGCACCCAGCGACTGCCGCTCTTCGCGCATTCGTCGCAGACCCGCTGTTGCGGCTGCCGGATCTCGGTGATGGCGGACAAGTGAACGCAGACCGTTTGATCCGTCATCAGGTGATGCCTCACTCCGCGAGCACGCGATGGACGAACGAAATCGCAATGGAGCCTTCGCCGACGGCCGACGCGACGCGCTTGACGTTGCCTGCGCGCACGTCCCCCACGGCGAAAACGCCGGGGAGGCTGGTTTCGAGCAGGTAGGGCGACCGCGGGAGCGGCCACTTTGCGTCGGCCAATGTGTCGGTCGCGAGATCCGGGCCCGTCAGCACGAACCCTCTCGGATCGAGGGCCAGGCAGCCATCGAGCCAGGATGTCGCCGGCACGGCGCCGGTCATGACGAACACGTGACGGATCGCGAGGCTTTCGGTGTCGCCGGTCAGGTTGTTGCGCCACCGAACGCGCTCGAGGTGGCCGTCGCCTTCGAGCGCGACGACTTCCGTATGCGCATGCAGCGTGATGGACGGGTGTTCTTCGATGCGTCTCACGAGATACCGCGACATCGTTTCGGCGAGTCCTGCCGAGCGCACCAGCACGTGCACGCGGCGGGCTGTCTCGGCGAGGTACACGGCCGCCTGGCCCGCCGAGTTGCCGCCGCCGACCACGACGACTTCTTCGTCGACGCAGAGCTGCGCTTCCATGAAGGTGGCGCCGTAATACACGCCGAGGCCTTCGAACCGCGGCAGCTCGGGCAGCAGTGGTTTGCGGTATTCGGCGCCCGTCGCGACGACGATCGCGCGCGCTCGCAGCGAGGTCCCCGCATCCACGTCCACTCGGTACGGCGTTTCCGCGCAGTGCAGCCGCACGGCGCCATGCGCGATCAGCACCTGAGCGCCGAACTTCTGCGCCTGCGCGAAGGCCCGTCCCGCGAGTGCCTGGCCCGATATGCCGGTCGGAAAGCCCAGGTAGTTCTCGATCTTGGAACTCGCGGCCGCCTGTCCGCCCGGCGACCGGGCCTCGACGACGAGCACGTCGAGCCCTTCCGAGGCGGCATAGACCGCTGCGGCAAGCCCCGCCGGACCTCCGCCGACGACGATCACGTCGTGCACGTTCGACACGTCGACGGTCGCATTGAGCCCGAGGCACTCGGCGATCTGCGCATCGGTCGGGTGACGCAGCACGAATTCACAGCGACAGACCACGACCGGAATGTCGGCGGTCGTGACGTGGAAGCGGTCGAGCAATGCCTGCACATCCGGTTCGCCGTCGAGGTCCACGTAGGTGAACGGATGCGCGTTTCGCGTCAGGAACTCCTTGATGCCGAGCGTGCGCGCGCAGTGGGTCGAGCCGATCACGATCGCGTCGCCGACGCCGCGCGAGATCAACTCGACGCGGCGCAGGATGAACGCGCGCATCAGCAGTTCGCCGATCTCCGCATCGGTCTGCACCAGGCCCAGCAGCCGCTCACGGTCGAGTTCGACGGCTTCGCCGGGTTCCGTCGCGACGGCCCGGACGAGCGTGCGGCGCCCGGCCAGGAGGTTGACCTCGCCGGTGAACTGGCCCGGACCGAGGTCGGCGATCAGTTCGTCGCGATCGGCGCCGCGTCGCACGACCTCGACGCGACCGGCGACGACCAGCAGGAACGGCGCATGAGGGTCACCGGTGTCGTAGAGAATTTCGCCGGCACGTAGCGGCCGCACGCGGCCAAGCCTCGCCACGCGAGCGATCTGCGCCGGGGTGAGGCGCGGAAAAAGCCGTTCCGCCGTCGAGCGGGTCGTCGGGGCAAGCGGGATCGCGGTGGCCATGGAGCTCCCTTCCGGCACTTGCGGGATCGTGCAGCAGGGCGCACGACGCTGCAAGGCGACACAGTGGTGGTCGCGAGGCCTGCGCAATGTTGGTGCGTCGTCATGCGGCGGCTGCGGCCGCGAATGCCGGGGTGTACCTTGTGCCGGTGCGCGCGCCGGGAACTGCAACAATCCATGGCCACCGCACGGCAACACAACACGGGAGGAATCGGTGATGACGATGCTCGAGCTTCCGACCTTCACTTTGTTTCACGTGGTCATCAGCGTGTTCGGCATCATCGCCGGGCTCATCGTGGTCGGCGGGCTCCTGGCAGGAGCACAGTTCAAGGCCTGGACGGCGTTCTTCCTGGGCACCACGGTGCTCACGAGCGCCACCGGGTTCGGATTCCCGGCGACGGGCGAGACTTCGCCGGCACAGGTCGTCGGGGTCGTTTCGCTCGCGGTGCTGGCGGTCTGCATCGCCGCGCGGTACTGGAAGCAACTCGCGGGTCGATGGCGCGCGACGTACGTGGTGTCGGCCGTGGCCGCGCTCTACCTCAACGTGTTCGTGCTGGTCGTGCAGCTGTTCGCCAAGACGCCGTCGCTCGCGCAACTGGCGCCGACGCAGCGTGAGGCGCCGTTCGCCGTGACGCAGGCCCTGGTGCTGTTGATGTTCGGGTGGATCGGCTGGTCGGCGGTGCGCGCTGCGGCACGGGCGCGACCGGTCGGCTGAGTCACGCCGGGCCGACAACCTTCCGGCGCGCTGGCGCTGTCGTCCGGGCCGGGGTGGCCCCGCGCTTGCGCGTTGTTTTCGCCGGTGCGGCGGTGTCGAGCGTGACCCAGGTCGGCGCATGGTCGCTCGGCTTTTCCTGGTCGCGGACCCAGCGATCGACGCCCGCGGTGAGCAGCCGCGCGGCGGCTTGCGCGTTGAGCAGGAGGTGGTCGATGCGCAGGCCGGCGTTTCGCTGCCAGCTCTGGCGGAAGTAATCCCAGAACGTGTAGATGCGCTCCTCGGGGTAGAGCTTGCGCAGTGCGTCGGTCCAGCCCTGCGCGAGCAGGCGCCGGTAGCACTCGCGGCTCTCGGGCTGCAGCAGCGCGTCCTTGAGCCACGAGCGCGGGTTGTAGATGTCGAAGTCCGTCGGGACGACGTTGTAATCGCCCGCGAGGACCACGGGTCGACCGCTCGCGCAGAGCTCGGCCGCGTGCTCGATCAAGCGCTCGAACCAGCGCAGCTTGTAGTCGAACTTCGGGCCGGGCTGCGGGTTGCCGTTGGGCAGGTAGAGGCATCCGACGATGAGGTCGCCCGCTTCGGCCTCGACGTAGCGGCTGTGATCGTCGTCCGGGTCGCCGGGCAACGCGCGCCGGATCTCGACGGGCGTGGCGCCCTTCGTGAGGATCGCGACGCCGTTCCAGGAACGCTGTCCGTGCCAGATCGCACCGTAGCCTGCGGCGCGGATGTCGAGGATCGGGAACCCCTCGCTCACGGCCTTGAGCTCCTGCAGGCAGGCGATGTCGGGTTGCTCGCGCTCGAGCCAGCGGAGCAGGTGTGGCAGCCGGGCGCGGATGCCGTTTACGTTGAACGTGGCGATCTTGAGCGACGACATCTGGGCTTAGGGCCTGTTAACACCATCGAAGGATATTCAATCATTATCGGGTGCAGCCCATGCCAATGAGTGTTGACAGGCCCTAGGGCTCCACCAGGCGACGGAACGTCCCGGTTTGTTCAGCGAGCCAGCGCCGCGCCGCGGCCAGGCTGTCGAAGATGTAGAAGGGCCGGGTCGTCAACGACGCGTACGTCTGCAGGAAATTGAGCATGCGGGGGTCGGTGGCAATGGCGATTTCGACGATGTTGCGGTTGGCCATCCCGGCGCCGATCTGCTGGACCATCGCATTGGCGATCGCGTTCTGGTCGTCCCGCCGGAAGGTGTGTCCCGGCGCCGCGGTCAGGTCGATGATCGCGTACCGCAGGTCGTCGTAGCGCGGGTCGGAGGTCAGTGCGAGGGCCACGCTCGCGGCGGATTTCGGCGTCACCCAGCCCGTGAACCGGGCATAGAAGCCGAACGAGCCCTCCCACGTAACCTCGTAATCCATACGGGCGACGCTCTCCCAAAGTGGCGAGCGGTAGCTATAGGACAAGCGCCCGTGAGAGTGGGGGCGCTGGAGTCGGGCCGACACAGCCCGGTCCAGCTTCCCGTGGGGTCGGCCTGCAGCGGACGGCGCTGGACCAGGTCCAGGCACGCAGGCCTATACTAAGTCCAGGCCGACGTACGGGGGAACCATGGACCTGATGATGATCCTCCTGGTGCTGGCACTGGCCGCCACCGTCCTGACGTTGTTCACGGGCCTGCTGTCGATGAGCGGCGGCGAGGCCACCGACGAAAAGTTCGCCGAACCGCTGATGTGGGCGCGCGTGGGCCTGCAGGCGCTCACGATCGTGCTGCTGATCGCCGCGGTGATGCTGCGCTGAAGCCCCACCCCGGGGTCAGGTCAGGCGTCGCGCTCCATCAGCGCCGCAAACTGCGACCAGCTGAAGCGACGACCGTGCTTCCACTGCTTGCCTGACCACGTGAGCGACCCGCGCCCGATGACGAGGGTGCCGATCTTCTCCTGCTCCGCGTAGATGTTGAGCTGGATCGAAGTGCCGGCCTTGCTCAGGCCGAACACCTGGACCAGCGCGTTCGCGGAGTGAACCCGGCGGCTCGCGGTCTTCGTCCTCGCCCGCTTTTTCTTCGCCATGTGGTGGCGGCCTCTTTGGTCGAAGGAGAGGTGGCGAACGTCGTCCCCGGGGCATTATGCCTCGCTTCGTCTGACTGCTGCGGAAAATACCGATTCGCCCGGCGACCTTTGCACCGTAAATGCAGGGCCCTTCGAGGAAATGCCGGTCGAGCCGAGGCAAGCTGGACCGGCTTTGCCTGCGCGGCCAAACCGCCGCAGCGATCGACGACCGGTCGCACCGCCGTCACCCCACGTCCATGCACCGTCGGAGTCCATGACATGCACGTCGAGCTTCCCCGCATCATCCAAGGTGGCATGGGCGTCGCCGTCTCGTCGTGGCCGCTGGCCCGCAGCGTGGCGTTGCGTGGCCAGCTCGGTGTCGTTTCGGGGACCGGCATCGACACGATCGTCACCCGACGCCTGCAACTCGGCGACCCGGGCGGCCACCTGCGCGCCGCCTTCGATGCGTTCCCCCTGAGCGACGTCGCGCAGCGGGTCTGGGATCGTTATTTCGTTCCGGGCGGCAAGCCTGCGAGCGCGCCCTTCAAGTCGAAGCCGGTGCCCACGCTGAAGATGTCGTCGGCGCTGCTGGACCTGATCGTGGTCAGCAATTTCACCGAGGTTTTCCTGGCCAAGGCGAAGCACACGGGCCAGGTCGGCATCAACCTGCTCGAGAAGGTCCAGCTGCCGAACCTCGCGTCGCTGTTCGGCGCCATGCTCGCGAAGGTCGATTTCGTGCTGATGGGCGCGGGCATCCCGCGCTCGATCCCCGCGGTGCTCGACCAGTTTGCGGCGGGTGAGCCCGCGGAACTCCGGATCGACGTGGCCGGCGCCGGGAAGGGTGAAGACTATTTCGCGCGCTTCGATCCGCAGCGCTACCTGCGCGACGGACTCACGCGCCTCATGCGTCCGAAGTTCCTCGCCATCGTGTCGTCAGCCACGCTGGCGATGACGCTCGCGCGCAAGAGCGCGGGCAAGGTGGACGGGTTCGTCGTCGAGGGGCGGACGGCCGGCGGCCACAACGCCCCGCCGCGAGGCCCGATGACGCTCGATGCCAACGGTGAACCGGTCTACGGCGAGCGGGACACTGCGAACCTCGAGCAGATCCGCGACCTGGGCCTGCCGTTCTGGCTGGGCGGCGGATTTGGCGATGCGCGGGGACTCGATCACGCCGCCGCCGCCGGCGCGCAAGGCATCCAGGTCGGGACCGCGTTCGCGTTCTGCGACGAGTCGGGCCTGATGCCCGAAATCAAGGCCTCCGTCCTGCGCGCGAGTCGCGAGGGACGCGTGCGTGTGGTCACCGATCCTTACGCATCGCCGACGGGATTTCCATTCAAGGTGGTGCGTCTCGAGGGTACGGTCTCGGAGCCGGAAGTGTTCGCGGCGCGCGAGCGTATCTGCGACCTCGGGTACCTGCGGCAGTGCTACAAGGAACCGGACGGCGCGATCGGCTACCGCTGCCCGGGTGAGCCGCTGGAAGACTTCCTGCGCAAAGGCGGCGCGGAAACCGACACGCACGGGCGCAAGTGCGTGTGCAACGGCCTGGTCTCGGCGGTCGGATACGAGCAGCGTCGCCGCAACGGAGACCCGGAGCCGACACTCGTGACCGCGGGCGACGACGCGACGACCGTACACCGCTTCGTGCGCCCCGGCCGCGACAGCTACTCGGCGGACGACGTCATCGACACGCTGCTCGGAGAGCGCGCCGCGTCCTGAGATCGGGCTGTCGGGCCAGGTCACGCGACCGACTGCGAACGATCGCAGCCGGTCGCGCCAGCACCGAGCCTTACAGGTCGTACCGCCCGTCCGCCTCCGGCTGATACGGAATCGCCGTCACCTCGAATTCGTTGTCGCGTTGTGCCGGCACGGCCACGCGCAGCACGTCGCCGATGCGCGCACCGATCAGCGCGCGACCGACCGGCGACAACACCGACACGCGGCCACGGTCGGGATCGGCGTCCTTCGGGTACACGAGCGTGAGTTCGGTCGCGACGTGCGTGGCCGGGTCGGTCAGCACGACGACCGAGTTCATCGTGACCACCTGCGGCTCGATGCAGGTCGCGTGCACGACATGTGCCGCGTCCACACGCTCCTCGAGCGCCTCGACGCCCTGGCGATCCTGCGGCGTCCGTCGACGCAGGTTATCGAGCAGCGTTCCGATGCGGACGACGTCGAGTTCGGTCAGGCAGATTTCGCGAGCGAGTGCGGTCATGGCTTGGGCCTCCATATCGGGATCCGGGAAAAAGCAATCGTGGGTCGCCGCTCGCGACAGAAGCGCGAGCGCGGCGCGGAACAGAAGCGGAGGGAGCGAGCCCGGCCGTCCGATCGGACGCGGCTCAGGAAGGGCGGGTCAGACCGGACGCCGGGCGATCACGAGCCGGGCGGTGATCACGCCCGGCCGGTGCAACGGCTGCAGTTGGGGATTCGCGGCGACGAAAATCATGTGCGACCCTTATGCCCCGGGTGGTCGGCGAAAGCAAGTTGACGGCCACTTGCGCAACGCGCGGGCGACGTTGCCGCGGCAGGCCGGGCCTCTACTGCCGACCGCCTCGACGGCTCGCACGCGCGCACGGAGGGCTCGCATGTCGAATGCAGCGACGATGCACGGATCGGAGCGACGCGGTCGCTTCCCCGGCCCGCATGGTCTCGTCCTCGCGACGTACTTCGCGCTGGCGGCCCTCGCGGCATGCGGCGGAGGCGGAAGCTCCAATGGCGGCGGCGGCCCCGAACCGCCGCCCCCGCCACAGGAGCCACCGGTGTTCCAGACGCCGACGGCTGTCCGCGTCAGTCGCGCCACGCCGTTCACGGACGCCTGCCTCGCGGTGCCGGCGGGCTCCACCGTGTATGCGAATGCGGAGGTCGAGCCGCACGTCGCGGTCGATCGCACGAACCCGAATCACCTCGTCGCGTCGTGGCAGCAGGACCGTCTCTCGGACGGCGGCGCGCGCGGGTTGCTGACGTCGGTCTCGATCGACGGCGGCGCAACGTGGGACACGCCGCAGCCCGCACCGTTCTCGCAATGCGCGGGCGGCGCGTTCGCCCGCGTGTCGGATCCGTGGGTGGCCGTGTCGGGCAATACAGTGCTCCAGATCGGGATCGCGTTCACCGGCGCGGCCAACACGGTCGGGTCGCGCAGCGCGGTCACGGTCAGCCGTTCGCTCGACGGTGGCATCAGCTGGGGCCCCACGGTCCTGCTCGTCGACGACGACGGCAACCGCCTCTTCAACGACAAGGAAGCGCTCACGATCGATTCGACCGACCCACGCTTCGTCTACGCCGTGTGGGACCGCATCGACCTGGACGAACACGGACCGACGTTGCTCGCGCGCTCGACGAACGGCGGCGCGTCGTGGGAGCCCGCGACGACGATCTACGATCCCGGTGCGGAGCGACAGACGATCGGCAACGTGGCCGTGACGACACCCGACGGCGCCGTCCACGTGTTTTTCGTCGAACTCGGGCCCGATCCAGACAACCCGGCCACCACGGAAGCGCACGTGGCGGTCGTTCGCTCCACCGACAAGGGCGCCACGTGGTCCGGGCCGACTCGCATCGCGGAACTGTTTCCGGTCGGCACCCTGACGCCGTCCCTGGGTCGTCCCGTGCGCACCGGCGAAATCCTCGGCACGTTCGCGGCCGACCCCGACGACGGCACGCTGTACGCGGTCTGGCAGGACGCCCGCTTCACGGCCGGCGAGCACGACGCGATCGCGCTGTCGCGCTCCACGGACGGCGGATTCACATGGAGCGTTCCCGCAGCCGTCAATGCACGACTCGACGTCCCGGCCTTCACGCCCACGTTGTCCGTCCTGCCGGGCGGCGCGATCGGCGTGCTCTATTACGACTTCCGCCAGCCGGGAACGGCGACGTACCAGCCGACCGACCTCTGGTTCGCCACGTCGTCGAACGCGATCGACTGGTCGGAAACCCGCCTCGCGGGCAACTTCGACATGTTCGACGCGCCCGTCGCGGGCGGGCTGTTCGTCGGCGACTATCAGGGACTCGACGCGGCGAACGCCTCGACGTTCGTGGCGCTCTACTCGCGCACCAACAATGGCGAGACGTCGAATCGCACCGACATCTTCGCCGACCGCGTGCCGCTCGGCGGCGTCGCGACTTCGACGACCAGCGCCTCGACCTTGAAGACGACGGCATGGTCGCCGGAGGCGCGGCAGCGGGTCTCTGCGCACCTCGCGGCCGTGCGGGAGCAGCGCCTCGCGCAGTGGCGTGCCTGGCGCGAAGCTGGGCCGGGCACCGAGACGACGCCTTGATCGTGACGGCGAGTTGAACCGATCGGCCCGCGCGGCGGCACTCACCCGTGGCGCCATTGCCACGGACGGTCAGCGGAGTCACCACCATGCAAGGACGTAACCTGGGCCGCTGGGGACCCGGCGTGGGTTTCCGGTATGCAAAGTTTTCACTGGCATTTGCGGCGACCGTCCTGGTGGCCGGCACGCTCGGCGTGTCGCACCTCGGGGCCCAGGACGCATCGCCACCGGACGCATCGCCACCGGCGGCGAGCGACGACTTCGCCGAGTGGGCGAACGCCCGCGATCTCCTGACGCTTTCGTCCGCGGCGGACACGGTGCGCGAGGGCCGCAGAACCTTCCGGTTCGACACCTTCGGCGACCAGGCATTCTGGGGCGGCGCCCTGCGGCTGCACGAAGCGATTGCCGGTGCCGCGAACGGCGGCGTCGGTGCAGGCCTCACGCCGCGCCGGGCGCTGCAGCTCGGGCTCAAGGTGGACGTGACAGCGCTGCCGTTTTCGGTGCGCGATGCGATCCGCGATGGCCGGGTCGACCTCGACGACCCAGCCACCACGCTCGCGTTGCTGCGCCTGAACGCGGTCGTCGGCGTGCGCGGGTTTTTCCAGGACCAGCGATTGTCGTCGGTCGGCATCACCTGTGCGCTGTGCCACTCGACCGTCGACGATGCATTCGCGCCCGGGATCGGCCGGCGGCTCGACGGCTGGGCCGCGCGCGACCTCAACGTCGGTGCGATCGTCGCGCTCGCGCCGAGCGTTCAGCCCTTCGTGGACCTGCTCGGCCTCGTCGATCCGACCATCGACGCGGCGACCGTGCGCGCGGTGCTGCGCAGCTGGGGCCCGGGCAAGTTCGATGCCGAGCTGATCCTCGACGGCCAGGCCTTCCGTCCGGACGGCAAGTCCGCGGCGACGCTGATCCCGCCCGCGTTCGGGCTCGCCGGCGTGAACCTGCACACCCGGACCGGCTGGGGTTCGGTGACGCACTGGAATGCATTCGTTGCGAACCTCGAAATGCACGGACGGGGCACCTTCTTCGATCCTCGTCTCAAGGACGCGACGAAGTTCCCGATCGCGGCACTGGCCGGGTTCGACGACGTGCGCAATCGCCCGGACCTGATCACCTCGAAGCTCGCGGCATTGCACCTGTACCAGCTGGCGCTGCAGGCGCCGCCGGCTCCAGCGGGCACCTACAATGCGACGGCGGCCGGCCGGGGGCGTGCGATCTTCAACGGCAAGGTTCACTGCTCGCGCTGTCACGTGCCGCCGCTATTCACGGAGCCCGGCTGGAACATGCACACGCCGCAGCAGATCGGCATCGACGCGTTCCAGGCCATGCGCTCACCCGACGAACGCTATCGGACCTCGCCGCTCAAGGGCCTGTGGACGCACGACAAGGGCGGCTATTACCACGACGGGCGGTTTGCGACGCTGGGCCAGGTCATCGATCACTACGCGGGACCGCTCGGCTTCACGCTCACCGCGGCAGAGCGGGCGGACCTGATCCAGTATCTCAAGTCGTTGTGACTTGACGCGTGGCACCCGGCAGCCGACGCGGGACTGAACGTACGCTCGGTTCCTAGCGCGCTGCCGGCACGAGTGCGATCGCGCGTACGGGTCCACCACTGCCGCCCGCGATCTTGGCCGGCAGCGCAATCACGGTTGCGCCGCGCGCGGGCAGCTGCCCGAGCTCGTCCAGGTTCTCCAGGACGGGCACGTTGTGCGCCGACAGAGTGCGATGCGATTCGAAGAGCGAGGACTGGCCGCGGTCGATGCTCGCCGTGTCAATCCCGACCGCCTTGACGCGGCGCTGCTCGACGAGCCATTTCGCCGCGGCGGGTTCCAGCCCCGGGAAGTGCAGCTTCGGCACGGCCGACGCCCCGCGTTCCGCGGTCCCCAGGTACGCCTGCGCGTCGGGCCAGCGTTCGGAGTACCCCGTCCGAATCAGCACGATGGCGCCCGCTTCGATGACCCCGTGCGTCTTCTCCGAGGCCTCGAAATCCCTCACGCGCACCTGGTAATCCGGATCGGTC
The DNA here is from genome assembly GCA_036377475.1 of Steroidobacteraceae bacterium. Taxonomy (GTDB): domain Bacteria; phylum Pseudomonadota; class Gammaproteobacteria; order Steroidobacterales; family Steroidobacteraceae; genus RPQJ01. The sequence continues at coordinate 11,216 of DASUYI010000068.1, forward strand.
GCACACACGGCCGTCACGTCGACGACGACCGCGCGACCGATCAGCCGATCGAGCGGGACCTGGTCCGTCGTCCACCCACCCTTGGCGAAGTGCACGGGGGCATCGAGGTGCGTGCCGCCGTGCTCGGCCGAGCGGAAGTTGTTCGCGGCGTAATGGAAGCCCTGCGCGGTCGGACCGTCGGCCACT
>DASUYI010000069.1:0-7946 GCA_036377475.1 Steroidobacteraceae bacterium
CCGAAGAAGATCGCGTCGTCCGCGACGAAACTGGCGAAGCGCTCGAGGCTCCGGTCGGCCATGCTCTTCGCGAACGCTCGCTCGGCGTCGAAGACTTGCTGCTGAGCCGTATTCCCCTCGTCGGCGGCCGAACCCGTCACCGGCCACATCACGACGAGCCAGGCGACCACGAACACCCGTGCCAGCAGCGAGGGTCGGACGCCTTTGACGAGCGCGACGTTGCCCGTCCTGGCCGTCGATACGCGGTTCATGTCCATCTCCTTTGATCGAGCGCGCGTCGCACGAACATAGCAGCATGCGACGCCCGGGCGTGCTCGAAGCCGCACTCACCGACGCAGGCCATGCACGGCCGGCCGCATGCGCGGCCACCGCCAACTCAACGCTTGCGGGACCGCGGCGGGAAGCGCCACCACGCCGCGGCCACGAGCAGGCCGAACAGCGTGTAAGCGACCGTGAACAGCCAGAGCGGCGCGTCGTAGAACAGGATTCGTGTCAGCCAGTGCTGCACGAACGTGCCCGTGTACACGGGCGCCCCTGCCCGAACCCGCAGCCACGACTCGAGCGTCGTGAGTGGGCAGACGCGGTCGAGCCAGGCCTGCGCGACGACGATGGCGATGGCCGCCACGTGCGCCAGCCGGAACCACCAGGCATTGACCCAGCCCCAGCCTCGCAGGTTGCCGACGACCACGAGCACGAGACCCGCGACGATGAACACGACGATGCCGAAGTGCAGGACCAGGATGGCGTCGGCGAGGAATTGGTAAGGCACGAGCGAAAGCCGTTCCCTGATGCCAGCCGCATGCTCCGCGGCGGCGCTCGTTCACTTCTTCGCGTAACGTCCGTCGAACACGGTCGTCCACTCGCCCTTCGCGTTTGCCGCTTCCCACAGCTGGCGCACGCTGCCGTCGGGGTTCGGCGTCCACGTGATGCGCTGCCGCGACCGTGTGCCGCCGGGTTGCACGGAATCGCCTTCCATGACCATGGCCTTGCCGTCCCAGCCGCCTTCGAGCGTCAGCAGCAACCCGTTGCTGTCGACCCAGGTCTGGTGCCAGACCTTGCGCGCGGCGTCGTACACGTTGAGGCTCTCGCCGCTGTAACCTTTGCCGGTGGCGTAGCGTTCATGGATCACGCAGCCGCCGTACTCGAGCGCGATGCGGTTGACGCCCGCGAGCACACCGTCGCGCCGCATCACCTGCCAGTCGCCCAGCCAGAAATCGAACTGTCGATGCTCCGTCGCTGCGCACGGCCCTGCAGCGCCTGCGTCTGCCGCCTGGGAGGGCGTCGAGGCGATCAGCGCGATCACCAACGCGTGAAGACCCGAACGTCGAAACATCATGATGATGGACCTCCTGCCGGACGTTGCCGGGTGCTTGCCCGTCGCCGCGGACGACCGGCCGCCGGCGTCCCGTCCTGCTGCCGGTCGATGGTCTCGATCGCCTTGCGGACGTAGCCCTGGATGATCGCTGCCGCGGGCAGGTCGTCGAGGCTCGTGATGCGACCGAAGTGTCCCATGCCGACCTCAGGCTTCTGGCCGACGATGGCCTTGCCGTCCCTGAACCAGAGTGCACAGTGGGCCTTGAAAGCGCCCAGGCCGCAGACGATCTTGTCGCGGTAGAGGAACGTGGGCATGCCCCAGCGGATGCTTTCCTCCAGCGCGCGGTGTGCATCGTGGATCACGGCACGCAGGCGCCGGAGGATCGACCGTGCAAACGGCGCACGCGCCTGGATGTATGCGGTCACTCTCGGGTCGCGCTTCATGGTGCGTGCTTCCCTCCCGCGGTCAACCGTGGCTGCAGACCCTACACGCGCGGCGCCGAACCGTCATCGGTCCAGTCCGTGTCCGCCCAGCACGTTGACCTCGCGATGCTCGCCGAACGACGCGATGATCGGCATCGCTTTCGCGATGGCGGCCTTGACTGCCGGCAGGTGCAGCGACGCCTTGTGCGCGTCCGGTGTGTCCCAGACCTCGGTGATCCACAACGCGTCGGGGTCCTTGGGATCCTCCGCCACCACGTAGCTCCGGCAACCGGGCATCTCGCCCACGTTGGCCAGCAGGATGTCCGCCAGTTCCGAGCGCTTTCCCGGTGCAGCCTTGAAGCTGCCGATCAGTCCGTACATCGCGTGTCTCCCGAACGTGCCACCGCCGTCGCCGAACCGAGGCGGAGCGTGTCGAAGCGCAGCCTGCCGCAGTACGCACGGAACGTCACTGGAATTCAACCGGTTCTCGACTGACCACGTCACCCCCGCTGTCCAGAATGACCCCCGACGATCACACCACGGGGATGCGGGACCGACATGGAAACGTTTTACGGATTCGATTTCGACACGATGGCCGAGACCGCCGCCGAAGCCACCGGCCGTGAACTGCAGCACGTCGTCGAGGCGGGCAGCGACGAGACGTTCATGCGCGGCCTGATGTTCGGCCTCCTGTTCTCGATCCCGTGCTGGGTCGCGATCGCCGGCGCGATCGTCGCACTGCTGGACTGACGCCTCGGGCCGTACGTCATCGGCGTGTGAGTTCGAGCCGGACTACGGGCCGCCGCGGCTTGCGGCGCGCCACTTCCTCGAAGCCCGCCTCGTCGTACATCGACTTTGCCCCGAACCACATGGCGTCATCGCGCGATCGACGGGGGTCGTCCACCGGGTAAGCCTCCAGCAGCCGTGCCCCCTGTGCCCGTGCGTAGGCAATGGCGCCGTCCAGCAGCGCTCGCGCGACCCCTTGACCGCGATACGGCGACGGCACGACGAAACAGACGATCGACCAGACCGGCCGATCGTCGACGGGCTTCATGACCGGCGAGCGCGCGAGCTTCGCGTAGTCGTCGCGCGGCCTGAGGGACACCCAGCCGACCGGCACCTTGCCTCGATAGCCGATCAGCCCCGGTGGTCGGCCGCCGTCCACGAGCGCCTTCAGTCGGGCCTTGCTCGCCTGCGCACGTGGACTCCTCGTACCGGAGAGTGCGATGGGACCGCTGGCCCGGTAGTACATGCACCAGCAACCGCGCGCGACGGAACAACCCCTGGCATTGAAGACCGCCTCGAGGTCGGCCCAGCGGTCCGGTGTGAGCGGACGGACCGTGAGCTTCATCGGTGGCGTTGCAGCGGTCATTCGCGCGACCAGTCCTGGTGTCCTGGCTCCGTGGATGCGGGCTACGCGCCTGCGTGGACTGCGAACCCTTCGAGCACGTTGACGACGTTGACGCCCATCGCCTCGACGGCATAACCGCCTTCGAGCGTGAAGACGACGGGCAGTCGCATCGAGGCGAGGTCGTGTCCCACCTGCAGGTAATGTGCGCTCTCGAGCCTGAAGCCCGAGATCGGGTCGCCTTCGAACGTGTCGACACCCAACGCGACGACGAGCGCATCCGGCCCGAAGTCCGCGACCCGCTGCATCGCCGTCGACAGCGCCGCGTGCCAGCGGGCGAAGTCGGTGCCGGTCGGGAGCGGCAGGTTGAGGTTGTGTCCCTCGCCCTCGCCCTCACCCCGCTCGTCGGCGTGGCCGAGGTAGAACGGGTATTCGGTGCGCGGGTCGCCGTGGATCGACACGGTCAGCACGTCGGCGCGCGCGTAGAAAAGGCTCTGCGTGCCGTTGCCGTGGTGGTAGTCGACGTCGAGCACGGCCACGCGGCTTGCGCCTTCGTCGAGCAGCAACTGCGCCGCAATCGCGGCGTTGTTCAGGAAGCAGTAGCCGCCGAAAAAATCGTGGCCGGCGTGGTGACCCGGCGGCCGCGTGAGCGCCATCGTCGCGCGAGGCGCTCCAGGTGCGCGCAACGCTTTCGCGGCCGCGACGGCGCAGGCTGCACCTGCCTCGGCGGCGGTCCACGTGCCGGCCATGAGCGGGGTGCCGGCGTCGAACGAGTACAGCCCCATGCGAGCGGCGAAGTTGGCCGGCTCGACGTCGGCCCGGAAGCCGCGCACGGGCCAGACGGAGGGCAGCGCGTCGAGATCGGCGTTGGAGCGATCGAGCGCAACCCATTCGGACCAGGCAGTTCTCAGGAACTCGAGGTAGCGGCGCGCGTGGACCCGTTCGAGTTGAGCCTGCGTGACGGGCGGCGGCGACTGCAGCCGGCCGACCGGACGACGGACGAGTTCCGCCAGCACGAAATCCATGCGTGCGGGGACTTCGTGCACCGGCACGAGCCGGCCGCGGAACATCTCGTGGTGTGCACAATGCACGGCGTGATGGGGGTTCGCGAAAATCTGCATCGAGGCTGGCGTCGTTGGGTCGGCGGCTCGTCGTGCCCGGTAGCGCGTTCGCGTCACTGCGTGAGCGGACGGAACCGCAACGCCGATCTCGCCTTCGCCTTGGCGGCTTCAGTCTCCCGGTGGCGAGGTTCGGCCGTCGTCACGAGCGAATCCACGAGCCGCTTCGCGGCGACGGCGATCTCGTCGACCGCCCGGTCGAACGCCGCCTCGTTCGCCTTCGACGGCCGGTGAAATCCGCTCAGCTTGCGCACGAACTGCAGCGACGCGTCTCGAATCTCGGCGTCGGTCGCAGGCGGCTCGAAGTTGAACAACGGCCGGATGTTCCTGCACATGGGGTCCACTCCTCCAATCGGGCTGCACGTTTACGCCTGGAAGACGATTCCCGCGATGCCCGTCACCTGCTTCGTGTTGGCAACTTCGTCGGGTGCTTCAGCGCTCGCGTAATCCTGTCCGTCTTCGGACCACGTCGCAACGATTTCGATCGGCCGCAGATCGACCGGCCCGTAATCCAGAAAAGAAGACGGGCGGAAGCGAACTTCCGCCCGTCCCGTCTCAACGAGTGACCCTCGTTACCTGGTGCGCGTGTAGAGCGCCGCGTGGGCAACCTCGGCACCGTTCATCGAGACGATCAGCCAGGCCCAGTCGTCACCCAACGGGTTGCCTCGCGGCACCGCGACGCCGACGTTGATCGTCGTCGTCTCGCCGGGCGCGAGCGTCACGGACGCGGGCGAAACGGTGTACGTCACACCGCCGGCCTTCGGATCCTGGATCGAGAACGTGAACGTCGCGTTGGCGGACGTCAGGTTCTTGACGAGGATCTGGCCGGAACGCCCCTGGCCCGAGCCCGAGGGCACGCCGCCGAACGCGAGGCTCACCGGGTCGAGCGACACCGCCGCCAGCGTCGCGTGCTGCAGGTTCTCCAGCCCTGCACCGACGATGTTCGGGTTGTCGACCACTAGCTTGCCGGTGGCAACGTCCTTGAGCACGCCGCGAGTGGCGGTGTTGACGATCGCAGAGCGCACGTCCGCCGACGTCCAGTCGGGATGCTGTTCGATCACCACGGCGGCCGAGCCCGACACGTGCGGCGTCGCCATCGACGTGCCCTGGAGGAATGCCCAGCACGAGGGGCTCTTCTGCTTGCACTCCCAGGCCGGCCGCGAGCTCAGCACGTTCACGCCCGGTGCGACCACGTCAGGTTTGACGCGGAACTGCACGTCGGTCGGACCGGCGCCCGAGAAACTGGCCATGATGTTGTCGTTGGCCGTGCGGAAGTACTCGAGGTTCGCGCCGATCGTCGTCAGCACGCCTTCCTTTTGTGCGAGCACGCGACCGTCCTCGAGGCCGACCATGTACGCGGGAATGGTCGGCTGGTTCGGCGTGTCGTCGGACGCCATGCCGGTGGGATCGCCGGCGACGTTGTTGACGATCAACACGGCGACGGCCCCTGCCTGCTGCGCATTGCGGATCTTGGTCGAGAACGTGCAGGCGCCGCGCGAGATCAGCGCGATCTCGCCGGTCAGGCTGCCGGGCGTGAGCGCGGCGCACGCATTGCCGATGCCGGTGGTGGCCGTCTCGATCGCGCCCTCCATGACGACGTCGAGCGGCGCCGTAATGCTGGACTCGGCGGTCTCGAATTCCCCCGGGACCGCGCCGAACCGGCCTCCGTCCGCCGTCGTGACGGGGTAGCCGACAAAGTGACCGACGGAGCTCGCGCCCGCGGCGATGGCTCGCTCCGCGTAGCCGGGTGACTCGATCGTGCCGAAGTTAGGACCGTCGTTCCCCGCCGCGACAGCGATGACCATGCCACCGCGGTCAAAGCGGTTGACGGCTTTCGCGAGCAGGTCGAGCACGCCGTTCGATCCGCCACCCAGGCTCATGTTGGCGACGTCGAACCCGAGTTCGTAGGCTCGCTGCAGGCCGTTCAGGATGTCTTCGGAGCGCGCCGACTCGAGCGTGCCCGGAAACACGTTGAAGTTGCCGAGCAGCGCGCCGGGCGCGACGCCCGACGGATCGTAGGGGATGTCGACCGGGCTGCCGGCCGGGTCGTCGATCCACGCCTCGGTGTGCGCGTTGCAGGCCGCCGTGCCGGCGACGTGCGTGCCGTGGCCGTTTTCGTCGGCGGTCCCCAGGCCTTCCTTGCGCAGCTTGTTGTAGAACGCCTCGGCGTAGATCACCTTGTCGTTGGTGCCGCCGTTCACGACGTTGTCTGGCGCGTTGCCTTCCGGGTAGCCCGCGTCGGCGAAACACGGATGACGCACGTCGATGCCGGTGTCGATGATCGCGATCTTGACGCCCCAGCCTGCGCGCTCCGGAGTGCCGGAGAGCTGCCAGGCCTCCTCGGCGTGGATCAGCTGCAGGTCGGGATCGTCGTGCGCGAGCGGGCGATACACGCCGTTGTACTGTGCGGTCGCCACCATCGGCGCCACGCGCAGCGTCTCGAGCGAGGTCCCGTTCAGCCGGACCGCCACGGCGTGCAAGGCCGCGTCGTACTCGCTGGTGATGCGCGCCGCCGGCGCGTTCTGCCGCAGCCATTGCCGGAACGCGTTGCGCTCGGCCGCGAGCAATGCCCGGTGGTTCTTCACGGCTGCGCTCGAGAAGTTGACTTTCTGGCCCTTGGCCGGTCGCGTCGAGGCGTTCGTGATCAGGGGTTGGGCACCCTTGAGTTCCACGATGGCGCTGGTGCGGTCCGTGCGCTGCGCCTGCGTCGCTTTGGATTTGTCCGCCGCGGGCCCTGCCGCCGCGTTCGCGGCGACGGGCCCCGCGATAACCGCGCAGGCGAGAGCGACCATCACGAAAGGACGGGTCGTCATGGAGACCTCCATGTCTTTCAAGGTGTGAGTAGGTTGCCGAGACAGTCCATGTCCCGAGGCTGGCCGCACCGTAGCACCCTTACGTCCGGCACTGCAAAGCGTCGGCGGTCGACCGGCCGCGCCAGCGCAGCGGAGCGGTTCGAAGGCGGCAGGCTCATCTCGCGGCGAGCCGGTACGTGGAACAACCGTTGCGTCGGGTTGGGCAAGCGCGGCCACGCGACAGCCCACTGCGTCGACGCCGGTTAACCCCGCGCAGCCCAGCCCGCCGTTTACAGGGACTCACTACCCTGCAAAACGGAGTCGAGCCATGGTCAGTCCCATCCCCCGCCGCACGCTCCTGGTGGCGGCACTCGCGAGCGTCGTAACCTCCGCGTGCGTCTCGTTTGCCGATGCGCGAGCCAGCTCGCTCGCGCAGGTCGACGTCTATGACCGCAACGCGGGCGAGGCCTTGCCCGAGTACCGCCACCGGGGCCGGCGCTACATCGAAGGCCGCCCGGGCAACGAGTACGCCGTCCGCATTCGCAACAACACGGGCGAGCGGCTGCTGGCGGTCTTGAGCGTCGACGGCGTCAACGCGGTCACCGGCGAAACCGCATCGCCCGACCAATCGGGGTACGTGATCGAGCCGTGGGGCTACGTCACGGTTCAAGGCTGGCGCAAGGGCCTGGACCGGACCGCGGCGTTCTATTTCACCGATCCACATGACTCTTACGCCGCCCGCACCGGTCGGCCCGACGACCTGGGAGTGATCGGCGTCGCGCTGTTTCGCGAGCGTGCGATCGAGCCGCACCAGCACTGGTGGAGCCGCGACGATCGATCGCCCGGGTATCCGTCGGCGCGGGAAAAGGCCGGGCGGTCGGACTCGGCCGGGGAGGCGGCAGACAGCCGGGCGCCGGAGACGACCGCGGCAGCGCCCGCCGCGCAGGAACC